>JACDZI010000178.1 GCA_013426785.1 Rhodocyclaceae bacterium
CTTCCCATGCAACATTCTCTCCCGATTATGTTGCACTTGGATTTTGAGCGCGCCGGTTGATTGATCTGTAGTAGTCATTCACCGTATAATCTGCGCCGATAGACGAGTTCAAGCTCTCAGGTGGTGGCTGTAGCTCAGTTGGTAGAGTCCCGGATTGTGATTCCGGCTGTCGTGGGTTCGAGCCCCATCAGCCACCCCACCCCATATAGGTTTTCGCCGTAGTGGTCACTAACAAGACAAGGCGCTGTACCCGAATTTGTCCCTAGTGATGAATTGCTGGCGTAGTTCGCCACATACCCCGGCGCAAGGTGCGCATAGCGCATCACCATGTCAAGACTCGACCAAGCGCCCAACTGTTGCAGCACTGGCAGCGGCGTGCCGGCCATAACGTGCCAGCTTGGCGCAGAACGTCAGCCTTGTTCATGGCGAGCACGGTTTCCAGCCAGTAGACCGCCCCCACCGCATCGGCCTGCTCGATCACGCGGATCGGTACGCGGGCATGAACAGCCTTGCGGATGGACTGTTGCAGCGCCCCGATCTGCGCGCGCTTGCATTTCTTGGTGGCCGTGATGGTTGATGACTTGATGGTGGCTGCCACAATCACGCTCCCGCCTTTTTTGCGTCACGCTCGGCCAACATCCTCTTGATGCGCTGAATGTTCCGCCATTCTTCGCCGATGTACCGGCAGGCGTGGAAAACAGCGATGGCGATGATGGTCGGCCGGGTCTTGAGTTCGTTCTGCTTCACTTCTCTCTCCTTAAAAAGTCGATGCAAACGGTGGTTCGGTAGGTCTTGTAGCGGCAGCAGAAGCGGCGGAACCCGATGTACCCGCGCCGCAGGATGGAGTGCCGGCATTCCTCGCAGGTAGCGGTCATGGCTGAAGTCCGCCTCTATGCGCCCGTCTAGGTTGCACATCTCTCTCCGGCGCACACAGCGCGGCGACTGCGGACTGATCGGCGTCACGGAAGCGGCTGTATTGGGGTTGGAAGACAAGGTGGATTCCGCCCACCTCGCCCATGCGGTTCTTGCGTACCAACACCTCGGCGAAGCCCTTGAGCCGGCTTTCGTCGTTGTAATACTCGTCACGGTAGATCATCAGCACGATGTCCGCGTCCTGCTCTATACTGCCGCTCTCGCGTAAGTCGGAGAGTAATGGGCGCTTGTCGCTGCGCTCTTCCACCTTCCGCGAAAGCTGCGACAGTGCAATCACCGGCACATCCAGATCGCGGGCCATGAGCTTCAGGCTCCGCGTGATGTCGCCGAGTTCTTCGTTGCGGTTGCTGCCCTTGCCCGACATGAGTTGCAGGTAGTCGATCACCACCAACCCCAAGCCGCCCCGGTGCTTCTGCCGCCGTGCCCGTGCCCGCATTTGCGCCACAGATAGGTTTGGCGATTCGTCGACAACCATCGGCATCGAGTAGAGCTTCGTGCCAGCGTCCACAACACGACCCCATTCGTCATCATCAAGCCGTCCGCTTGCCAGCCTCTTCCCGTCGATCTCGCCGATGCTTGCCAGCGACCGGGTGACAAGTTGTGTGTCGCCCATTTCCATCGAGAAGATGAGCGTCGGCACCCCGTTCATGGCAACCTGTTCGGCAATGTTGAGCGCGAACGCCGTCTTACCCATGCTCGGCCGTCCGGCCAGCACGATCAATTCACCCTTCTTCAAGCCGTCAGTCATGTTGTCGAGGTCGCGGAACCCCGTCGACGCACCAGACACGCCACCACCCCGTTCGCCACGGGCCTCGATCTCGGCGATGACCGCCGTGAAGATTTCGCTCATAGGTTACATCCACGCCAGCATGCTTACGCCGCCCAATTTGCAAATTGCCATCAACAAGCTGAATTACGAGGATGTTGATTTTTCCAAGTTGAAGCGGGAGCAGGAATCTTTTATGCCCGTCATCGCCAAACGCATCGTCCAGCAAGCCGAGCTAAAAAAGAAAAAAGAGGAGAAGGCTGCGGCAGAAGCTAAGGCCAAGGCTGTGGCCGAAAAGTTGAGCGAAGACGGAAAAGAGCCTAAGTAGAAAATCGTGAAAGTCTGGCTGGCATTGCTTAGGGAAACGCTGAACAAGGCGCCGAGATTTTCATTGGCAGCGGCGAAATGAG
>JACDZI010000179.1 GCA_013426785.1 Rhodocyclaceae bacterium
CTGGCTCCTATACGCCGATCTTCAACTGGCTCCATTACGGCGATCGCTGACAGGCAGCGAAAGCCCCTGGCCGCGGGGTTCGGGGTGGGGATCGTGGCGGGTACCATGACCCTGGGGATCTGGTGATGTCGGCCAAACAGGCAACATCGAAAGACGTTGCCGCCATTGCTGCTGTTCATCGCGCATGCTTTCCGAGACAGCACGATTCTGAAAAATGGGTCGCGTGCCAGCTCGCGGCGTATCCACTGAAGCGGGTCTATGTGATTTCCGAAGAGGGACGGATTGTCGGATATATCGTGTGGGGCGAGAAAAGCGGATTCCGCGATGCTGTAGTGCTTGAGATGGAACAGATCGGCGTTCTTCCGGAGATCCAGCGGCGCGGCCTTGGCTCTGCATTGATCACGTCCAGCTTGCGTCAAGTCGAGGTTGCAATTCAAGCCCGTGGTGCACGTGTTGAGTCGATAGTTGTTACAACAGGCGCGAACAATGCAGCGCAGGATCTTTATCGCAGATGCCTCAACGCTGAGGTGACAGGAACAATACCGCAGATGTTTAGCGGGAACGACGAGGTTGTTATGGTGACCCGCTCATGGTCCCGCTCCTAGGCTTGGCCACGGCCATCTGCCTGGCGGTCCTAGCGGGCTATGCCTCCAGCTCGCTGGCCACGGCCGGCGCGATCGTCATGGCCATGGTCACCCTGGTGCTTACCGTCCTAGTTTGGTGGATGCAGTTCCGAATCAGCAGATATCGCGTGTGGCAGGAGGATGGAGCCTGGGTTGCGGAATCGTTGGTCGTGGATGTGGCATCCGACGGCGCTACTCGAGACGAGGCAATTGCGAACCTAAAGGAAGCCGTGGACCTGTATTTAACCAAGGAACCGAGAGAGACATAACGTGAAGGATGCATTCGATCTGGAGGGCGCGATCGGTGAAGTTGCACGCCAAGGGCTGATGCGCGCCCCTTTCGATTTACTGCGGAGCGTAGCTGAGCATCTTTGGTATGAGCGTGACGTACCGGACTTGAGCAAGGTTGCTCCCGAGTTGCGTCCAGATGCCGGCTACCTGGTCGATAGGCTGGCTCGATTCAACGTGCTGGCCAAGGATCAGAAGCTGAAGGTGCTGGATGCGCTGGCACCTTACCAGCCATCAAACCCTCCGACATCGGATTCCAAAGATCCTCTGGCAATCAAATGGGGAGCGAGTGCGGATATTACGATGCGGCTAAGCGAGTTGATGCCTTACCAGACACGGCAGTACGCAGCCAGCAGGAATGAGAGAAAGGGCGGGGCATGAGCAAGGTCGGCAACTCGAAGGCTCTGGGTTTGTTTGTTCTCTTGCTGGTGGCAATGTTCGCCGTCATGGCTGGCATGCTCATGGTGGGATCCTCGACGGATCGAGGAACGCCCAGCCGGATCGTCTTCACCGGACCGGGCTGCGAGCTGCTGCGCGCGACCGATGCGAAGATTGATCGCAGCCTGCCTGACGGCACTTGCGTTGCGTCAGGCTATTACCGGCCGGCGCTGTTTTCAAGCGATGCGCTGATCAGTCAGGGCGAGCTACAGATCCATGTCGGTGGGCAGCAGATCGTCGGGCATGCCCGCGATGAGGGGTTTTCCCTGCCGTACACGTCCAGCGAGGTGCGCAATGCCTGGATGGGCGGGCTACTGATCGCTGCCTCGTTGGTCACGATGGCGCTGGCCCTGCGAGGCCTGTTTCCGAAAGGACAATCATGCCGAAACCAAGCGTCGACGATCTGATAGCGGTCATGACGACTGAACGCCAGTTCTACGCTAAGCTAGATGAGCTTCCGGCTGACAGGCTGGCGCAGGCGAATCGGACTGCGGATGAGATGCTGCTCCAGCAGGCCTCTTTGGAAGTACCCGCTGATCAGGCGTCGATATTCATCACCATGGAATTTCTCCTCGACGACTTATCGCCCGAAGAGAGACAGTCGATTGAAGAAAAAGCAAAAGCGCTGGCTGCGGAATCCGATGCCAGAATAGATCGTCACACTTATCAGGTCACCTGGTCGGCCGAGGATGGTGAGTACATCTGTGAATGGCGGAGTAAAAGGGAGCCAGATGGCGGAGTAATCGGTAGCCAGTCG
>JACDZI010000046.1 GCA_013426785.1 Rhodocyclaceae bacterium
ACTTCGCGCCGCTCGAAGCCGGCCCCGGCCACCAGGCGATCGCGCAAGGCGCTGGCAGTTTCGGCGAAGTTTTGCGAAACGACGAAGGCGTAGGACTGGTTCAGTGCGCGATTAAGCCGATGGCGCGCCTCGGGCTGGCGCAGCACGCGGCCGAGCAACTGCTCGACTGCCGTGGCCGAGTGCAGCGATGCCATGCTCACCAGAATGTAGGCGAACGGGCAATCCCAGCCTTCCGCCAGTGCCATCTGCGTGATGATGAACTTCACCGGACAGGCCGAGTCGGCAATGCCCTGCGGGTAACCGGCCTCGACCTTTTCCAGGCCGCGCTCTTCGCCGGTGGCGATGACGATTTCCGCGGCGGGAATCCGATGGTTGGCGATCAACTCGTCGCGCACGCGTTCCACGTCCAGCGTCGCAATGCCGCTGCGGTGCGGTTCGGCCTGGATCAGCACCACCGGGCGCAGATAGGCCGCCCCGCTACGGCGCTCGTCGTCCGCCAGCTTGTCGAGCGCATCGCAGCGGCCGATGGCATCGGCCAGGCATTGCTGCCAGTTGGGTTCCGTTTCCAGCACCACCGGCAGCTTGATCATTTCCTCCGCCTTCAGTTCGGCGGCGGAAACGCTGTGCAGCACGTTCGACGGCGTGCGCTCCAGATCAGGCGTGGCGGTCAGCTCCATCACGCCGCTGGGGCGAAAACGCGCCAGCATGTCGAACGCCAGTTCGGTGCGGCTGTTGTGGGCCTCGTCGACGATCACGAAGGGCCGGCGCAGCCGCAGCACGTTCGCCAGCGAACAGGGCACGGTCCGGGCTGCCCCTTCGCCTTCGCTCAGCAATTCGTCGCGCTGCGCCGGAGCCAGATTCTCGAAATGGTGCATCAACGCGCCACTCGACTGATAAACCTTGCGGCATTCTTCCTCTTCCACCTGAAAGGCCTGGCGGGTGGCGACGATCACCGTGGTCGAAGTGTCCAGCGTGGCGCGGGTAACGCTCTTCGCTTCTTCAAGGTCCAGCACCGTCAGCGGGCCAGCTTCGCGCAGCGCGGCACGATAGGGGTGCCGCAAATCCTTCAGGGCACGCAGCGTCTGGGCACGGATCGGCTTCGACGGCACCAGCCACAGGATGACGCTGTGCTCGCAGCGCAGCAGATGCGTATTGACGAGAGCAACCGCCTTGGCCGCCAGCCAGGTCTTGCCGCCGCCGGTGGGCACGCGCAGGCAGAAATACGGCATGTCGGACGGAAAGCCGGACAGCGGGCGATAAGGCTGGCCGCGCCCCCACAGCCGCTCGGTGGTGGCGGTATAGGCGATCGACGGCGAAGGCAGTTCGTGGCAGGCCTTGAAATATGCCTCGATGCTGTCGAGGACTTGCGTCTGGTAGGTTTTCGGGGTGAAGCTTGTCATTTACCCTCGATAAGATCAACCCAATAATCGGGGCGACGACTTTGATGGGACACCGTCAGGACAACTATCTCGTCGGTAGATACGATATAGCGCAGGGTATAGGGAAATACGCTCAACACACAACGACGGACATCGCCCACCTCCACCGGATAGAGCGTAGGCATCGCAGCGATGCGTTGCATGGCTTGGCGAATCTCCTCGTTCAATCGTTTCCCGAGGCCACGCTCTCTCTGGTTCAACCACGTGCGAGCCTCTGCAAGCTCCGTGCTTGCCAACCTGGCCATGCGAATCCGCATCAGTCGTCCTTCAGCGCTTCTTCCAGTGAAACCGTTTCCAATCGCCCTTCATCGTAAGCGCACGCACGACGCAAGGCTTCCTCGGCCCAAATACGATCAATTTCAGGATCGGCATGCGCAAAGCTTGAATTAAGAACATCGACAATCTTGATGCGATCCGCCTCATCGAGTTGCAAGGCCATCTCCAGGATTTCATTAGCACCCATGACAATCTCCTTTCAATCAGTCATTCCCCTTGAGTCCCCACTCAACATCCTCGCGAATAAATTGCTCTTCAGATATTTCCCGACTTATCACTGGCGCGGACATCGTTTCCTCCGTCATCACATATTCCAGCTTGGCACCACGACGAATAACCGTACTTGCATTCACAGTATTTCTTGCCAGTTCATGCGCTATTAACGCAGCCCGCCGCAAAGCGGCCATGGAAAGCCGCAAATCGGCATCCGTTGCTTGTTCGATCGGTCGCTTATTCATGATTTTTCGCTCCAGTCGATTATTACCGGCATTACACCAGCATTGTCATACAAAACCCAGGCATCCGCTTTCGGCGCATAGAGTCGCTCAAAGTTTATGCGTCCGGCGGCAAAACGCCGACAGATAGTCGCTTCCGGAATGTCGTGCCCGCCCTGCCTGACACGCTGCGCAACGCGAGCGATGGCTTCTTCCGCACTGGACAGTTGCAGGAAGATCAGTTTTACCCGATAGCCGGCAGCTTGCCAGCGATCGATCAGGTGCAGGTAGCCGCGCCCGGCCAACGTCGTCTCGAATGCGAAGCTCCGGCGCGCGGTGAAATGTTGTTCCATTTCGCGCAACATCAGCCGGGCGGCGCGCACGGCAGCGGATTCGGGAGCGAAGGGTGCCAAGCCGGCCGCAATCAGATCGGCATTCACAAATACCGGGCAGCCCGCTTCATTTGGCAAGAATTCACGGGCGAAGGTGGTTTTTCCCGCCCCGTTGGGGCCAGCGATGATGATGATGCGCGGATTGGTCTCCATCTCTCAAACCTCCAGCGCATACGGCGTCTGCTTGAAGGTAACGCCTTCGCGCGCGGCGCGGGCGCCCATGCGGTTGGCGGCGGCGTAGATCGTTTTCGGGCCGGCGTGGCGGGGCAGGAGGTCGAACACCGGGCCGGTGAGCACGTTGCCGCCGGCAACGGATTTGTCCTTGAGGATGCCGTTGTAGAGCAGGTAGATGGCGCGGCCCTCATGGATGCCCAGCAGCGGCGAATCGGCGGTGCCGGTGAAGCCCGTGCCGGTCTCGGCGAACCAGACGAATTCGGCCAGTTGGGCGAAGCTCACGTCGGCACGAATCTGGCCGCTGGCGTCGAACAGGGGCTCTTTCGACAGACGGCAAAACTGGAAGCCACCACCCAGCCCCGCGACCGCCTGCCCCTTGGCGTTGGTGTAACCCTCGGCCACGCGCCGCACGCGCTCGGCGGTGACGTTGCGGGCGATATTATCATCCATCTCGACGAGGATGAAGCGCCGCTTGCCGCCGTCCTCCGCGTTTTGTCGCATTACTGCATGCGCTGTAGTACCAGTACCAGCAAAAGAATCTAGAACAATGCTATCGGGCGGAGCGCAATAGCTGACAATTCTTTGAATCAGTGAGAGGGGCTTCGGAAAAGCAAAAACACGCTCATTAAGAATATCGTCAAGCTCGCGTGCGCCAGATTGCGTCTTGAATTCCGACCAAAATGATGAAGCAGGCATTCGCTCTTGAGTTTCAGATAAGAATCGCTTTTTGCGTGGCCAACCTGTCGCTGGATTAGGTGGCCACCAAATGCGATCTTCTTTGAGCAACCTTTCATAACCAGCCCGGTCAGTAATCCATCCCTTAGCGGGATCGGGTCTCCACACATTTGTTGTGTTGGGCTGCTGCATGCTGTAGTCGTGCAGGTTAGGTCGCTCTGATGCTGTAGCCTTACCTTTAAGAGGATCGGTTACATACGGCCCCCGAGGATCATTGTCCGGGTTCTTGAAATCCGAACGATCAATTACCCGCCCCTGAATCCGAGTCGCCTCGGATTTTCCATAAACAAAAATGTACTCGTGGTCGGGCGATAGATAAGTTTTAATCCGATTGTCGGTATTTCTAGTGTTCCAAACGATTGTTGCGATCCGGTTTTTAAAACCAAATACCTCATCCAGCAAAAGCCGCGAGTGACCGGATTCAATATCATCTAATGAGACGAGGATCACCCCATTTTCAGTGAGGAACTGCCGCAGCAGCACCAAGCGCGGATACATCATGCACAGCCAGCGATCGTGGCGGTCGAGCGTTTCGCCTTCCTTGCCGACCACCTGCCCCAGCCACCTACGAATTTCCGGACTGTTGACGTTGTCGTTGTAGGCCCAACCCTCGTTGCCGGTGTTGTAGGGCGGGTCGATGTAGATGCACTTCACCTGCCCGGCGTAACGTGGCAGCAGTGCCTTCAGCGCATCGAGATTGTCGCCCTGAACGATGAGATCGCCGCCATTCGCCGTCCCGCCAGCGCCGACTTTTTCATCCGGCTCCAGCAAACGAAACGGCACCTCCTTGTGGTGCCTGACGACAGCTTCCTTCCCGATCCAGTTGAGGGTAGGCATCAGACGGAAAAAGGATTGAGTACCGGAATGCCGCAACCGGCGAAATCGGCGGTGTTGCGGGTCACCAGCGTCAGCGCATGCACCTGGGCCGTCGCGGCGATCAGCATGTCGGCCTGTTCACGCGTGATGCCCCGTGCGCAAAAGCTGCCGCGCAACTCTCCGGCGCGCCGGGCAATGGTTTCTGTCACCGGATAGATGGTGCAGTGCTCCGCCAGGTAACTTTCGAGATGTGTCTGAAAGGCAGGTTTTGGTTTCCAACTCAAACCATAAAAGATTTCATCTAGCGTAATCGCCGAAACTCCAAGCAAAGCCTGACTGTCTGCCCATGCCAGCACCCCCGGATCGGGCCGAGGTTTGGCGAGTTCGCTCAGGATGTTGGTATCAATCAGAAAGCTCATCGAGTACCTCGATGAAAGGATTTGGTCGGGTATGACGAGGTACAAGGGGCAATGGATCGGGGTCGCCAGCAGCGATTCGCCTCAACTCAGCGAACTCCTCCCCAAGCGTCTTGCGCGCTGCCTTCTTGCGCCATTCGTCGAAAGCCTTGAATGATTCGGCGTCGATCACCGCAGCCACGCAACGATCGCGGTTGTAGATCATTTGCGGTTCTTCGGCGGTCAGCCGCACCACTTCGGAAAACTGCTGCTTGGCTTGAGCGATATTCCAAGACATGGCGCACTCCTTTATGTCCATCTTAAGTGCCTATTATAGACACAAGCACCATAAAAATGGCCGGGACATGCCCGGCCATTTTGCGCACGCAACAGCGAATCAGAAGTGCAAGGGCCGCTTGTCGACCGCCAGCGCCGCTTCGTGCATCACCTCCGACAGGGTCGGGTGGGCGTGGCAGATGCGCGCGATGTCCTCTGCCACGGCACCGAATTCCATCGCCACTACCGCTTCGGCAATCAACTCGGAAGCATTGACACCGATAACATGCACGCCGAGGATGCGGTCGGTCTTGGCGCAGGCCAGCATCTTGACGAAACCGGTGGTATCGCCCTGCCCCAGCGCGCGGCCATTGGCCATGAACGGAATCTGGCCAGTGCGGTACTCAATGGCCTCGTTCTTCAACTGCGTCTCGGTCTTGCCGACCCAGGCAATTTCCGGATGGGTGTAGATCACATAGGGAATCGTGTCGTAATTGACATGGCCGGCCTGCCCTGCGATGAGTTCGGCCACCATTACGCCCTCTTCCATACCCTTGTGCGCCAGCATCGGGCCACGGATCACGTCACCGACCGCCCAGACGTTCTCGAGGTTGGTCTGGCAATGGTCATTCACCTCGATGCGGCCACGCTCGTCGAGCTTGAGGCCAACGTTGTCGCAGCCGAGGCCGGCCGTATTTGGCACGCGACCGACCGAGACGATCAGCTTGTCGCATTCGAGAGTGAAGGTGCCGTCGCCCAGCTCGTAGTCGAGCTTGATGCTTTTCTTGGTCTGCTTGACGCTGGTGATCTTCGCACCCAGGTGGATCTTCAAGCCCTGCTTCTGGGTGAAGGTCTTCCACGCTTCCTTGGTAATGGCCGGATCGGCCCCGGCGAGGAAATCGGGTAGTGCTTCGAGGATGGTGACATCGGAACCGAGCCGCTTCCACACCGAGCCGAGTTCGAGACCGATCACGCCGGCGCCGATCACGCCAAGGCGCTTGGGCACGGCGTCGAGCGACAGCGCGCCGACATTGTCGCAGATCGTCTTGTTGTCGACCGGAATGCCGTCGAGGTGGCGCGGGCTGGAACCGGTGGCGACGATCACGTGTTTCGCTTCAACCACTTCCGAACCGCCATCCTTGCCGGTGACCGCGACCTGCCAAAACTCGTTCTCGCGACCGGCGAAACTGCCCAGCCCGGCCAGCAGGGTGATCTTGTTCTTCTTGAAGAGGCCTTTGATGCCTGCCGTCAGTTGCGTGACGATGTTGTCCTTGCGACGGACCATGGAAGGAACATCCATCGTCACGCTCTCGGCCGTAATGCCATGCATGACAAAGGCGTGGCTGGCCTCGTCGTACAGTTCGGACGAACGCAGCAGCGCCTTGGACGGGATGCAGCCGACGTTGAGGCAGGTGCCGCCCAGCCGTACCTCGCCTTTCGGGTCGGCATAGGATTCCGACTCGATACAGGCTGTGGAAAAACCGAGCTGCGCGGCGCGGATGGCCGCGACGTAGCCGCCGGGCCCGCCGCCAATCACCAGCACGTCAAATTGCTTGTTGGCCATCAGGTTCTCTCCTTAGATGTCGAGCAGCAGGCGAGCAGGATCTTCCAGCGCTTCCTTCATCGTCACCAGCCCCAGCACGGCTTCGCGCCCGTCGATGATGCGATGGTCGTAGGACATGGCCAGGTAGTTGATCGGGCGGATGACAATCTGGCCGTTTTCGACCACCGGCCGGTCCTTGGTGGCGTGAATGCCGAGGATGGCGGATTGCGGCGGATTGATGATCGGCGTCGACAGCATCGAGCCGAACACGCCGCCGTTGGAGATGGAGAAGGTGCCGCCGGTCAGTTCTTCGAGCGACAGTTTGCCATCCTTGGCTTTCTGGCCGAATGCGGCGATCTTCTTCTCGATCTGCGCCAGCGACATCTGGTCGGCGTCGCGCAGGATCGGTACCACCAGACCGCGCGACGAACCGACGGCGATGCCGATGTCGAAGTAGCCGTGATAGACCACGTCGCTGCCATCCACAGAGGCATTCAGCACCGGGTACCGCTTCAGCGCCGCGACGGCCGCCTTGACGAAGAAGGACATGAAGCCCAGACGCACGCCGTGCTCTTTCTCGAATTTGTCGAGGTACTTCTTGCGCAGCTCCATCACCGGCCCCATGTTGACCTCGTTGAAGGTCGTCAGGATGGCGTTGGTCGATTGCGACTGCACCAGGCGCTCGGCGACGCGGGCACGCAGGCGCGACATCGGCACGCGCTGCTCGGTGCGCTCGGCGATGATGGCATCGGCGCTGACCACGTTCGGTTGCGGCAATGCGGCGGCCGGGGCCGAAAAAGTCGGCGCTGGCGGGACGGCGGCAATTGGTGCAGCCGGCTTGGCGGGCGTCGTACCCAGCACATCGCTCTTGGTCACGCGACCGCCGGGGCCGGTACCCTGAACGGCGGCGGCATCGATGCCTTTTTCTGCCAATGCCTTGCGTGCGGCGGGGCCCACGCCAGCCGCGGCGGCGGGCGTGGCGGGAGGTTTAGCGGCCTTGGCGGCCGGGGCTGCGGTCTTGGCTTCCGTGTCGATACGGGCGATCAGTTCGTCGGACGAGACCGAATCGCCATTGCCCTTGAGCACTTCGACCAGCACACCCGAATCCGGTGCCGGCAGTTCGAGCACGACCTTGTCGGTCTCGATGTCGATGAGGTTTTCGTCGCGGGCCACGGTGTCACCCACATTTTTGTGCCAACTGACGAGCGACGCCTCGGCGACGGACTCGGACAGTTGCGGGACTTTGACTTCGATGATCATGTAGGTTCTCCGTAATTATTATTTGAGCGCACCGAGCGCAATTTCGATGATGGCCTTTTGCTGTTCGGCATGCTTGGCGGCACTGCCGACAGCCGGCGAGGCGGATGCTGGCCGCGACACGACATGCAGTGACTGTCCCTTCTTCGTCAGTTGCAGCAGGCGGTGGTGCTTGGCATACCAGGCGCCCTGATTTTCCGGCTCTTCCTGACACCAGACCATTTCCTTCATGGCCGGGTAGCGCTGTAATTCTTCGGCCAGGCGGCGATCATCCATCGGATAGAGCTGCGGCGTGCGCACGATGGCGATGTGGTGGAGATTGCGCTCGCGCCGGGCAGTGCGCAGGTCGTAATACACCTTGCCGGCACAGCAGATCACCCGGCTCACCTTCTTGTCGTCGAGCTGATCGACTTCGCCGAAGACAGTCTGGAACGTCCCCTCGGCCAGATCTTCCAGGCTTGAGGTGTTTTCCTTGCTGCGCAGCAGCGACTTCGGCGTGAACACCACCAGGGGTTTCCTCTGCTGGCGCAGCATCTGCCGGCGCAGCAGGTGGAACATCTGCCCGGCGGAGGTCGGCATGCAGACCTCCCAGTTGAATTCGGCGGACAACTGCAAGAAGCGCTCGATGCGGGCTGAGGAGTGTTCCGGCCCCTGCCCTTCGAGGCCGTGCGGCAACAGCAGCACCAGACCGCAGGCACGACCCCACTTGGCCTCGCCAGCGGCGAGGAACTGATCGATCACCACCTGCGCCCCATTAGCGAAGTCGCCGAACTGGCCTTCCCAGACGACCAGATCGTTCGCATTGGCGGTGGCATAGCCGTATTCGAAGGCCATCACCGCTTCCTCCGACAATACCGAGTCGAAGCACTGGAAAAGGCCCTGATTCTCCTGCAGGTTCTGCAGGGGCAGCCAGCTACCCTCGTCCCACCGCTCGCGATTCTGGTCATGAAAAACCGCATGGCGATGGAAGAAGGTGCCCCGACCGACATCCTCGCCGGAAATACGCACCCCGTAGCCGGCGGCGAGCAGGGTCGCATAGGCCAGGTTTTCCGCCATGCCCCAGTCAAGCGGCAGCTTGCCTTCGATCATCAGCTTGCGGTCTTCGATGATCTTTTGCACCCGCGGATGCAGGCTGAAGTTGTGCGGAACCGCCGTCAGGCGCTGGCCCAGGCGCTGCAACTCCTTCAAGGTCACGGTGGTGTCGCATTTTTCGGTATACACCGCGCCGATGAAACGCGCCCACTCCGTAGCATTGTTGCTCTTGTAGTCGGAAATAACCGGGTCGGACAGATGCTTGCCGGCATCCATCGCGGTGCGATAGTCCCTGATCATCTGGTCGTCTTCACCGGGCTGGATCACGCCCTGGCCGATCAGCCTTTCGGCATATAGCTTGCGCGTACCGGGATGGGTGGCGATTTTCTTGTACATCAGGGGTTGCGTCACCATCGGCTCGTCGGCCTCATTGTGGCCGAGCTTGCGGAAGCAGATAATGTCGACCACCACGTCCTTCCTGAACTCCTGGCGAAATTCCAGCGCCAGTTGGGTAACGAAAGCCACCGCCTCCGGATCATCGCCGTTGACGTGGAGGATCGGCGCCTCGACCATCTTGAAGATGTCGGTACAGTAGATCGAGGAACGCAGATCGCGCGGATCGGAAGTGGTAAAACCGATCTGGTTGTTGACGACGATATGCACCGTGCCGCCGGTGCCATAGCCGCGCGTTTGCGAGAAATTCAGCATTTCCTGGTTAACGCCTTGGCCGGCGACGGCGGCATCGCCATGAATCAGCACCGGCAACACTTCCTTCTTGCCGGCATCGCCACGACGCAACTGGCGCGCATAGACCGAGCCTTCGACGACCGGATTGACGATCTCCAGATGTGAGGGGTTGAACGCGAGCGTCAGATGGATCGGACCAGAGGGCGTCGCGACATCAGAGGAATAACCCATGTGGTACTTCACGTCGCCAGCTTTCAGGTCGCTCTTCTTCTTGCCCTCGAACTCGGCGAACAGCATGCCAGGCTGCTTGCCCAGCGTATTGACCAGCACGTTCAGGCGGCCGCGGTGAGCCATGCCGATGACGATTTCCTTGATGCCCAGTGCGCCACCGACGCGAATCAATTGATCCATTGCCAGGATCATCGATTCGCCGCCTTCAAGCGAGAAACGCTTCTGGCCGACGTAGCGGGTATGCAGGTAGCGCTCCAGCGTTTCGGCGGCCGTGATGGCAGTCAGGAAACGCTTCTTGTCTTCGTTCGGGTAGCGCGGCGTCGTGCGCACCGGCTCGAAACGCGCCTGGATCCAGCGCTTGTGCGCCACTTCCGACATGTACATGTATTCGGCGCCGATATGACCACAGTAACGCAGGCGCAGGGCTTCAAGAATCTCGCGCAGGCTGGCCTCCTCGACGCCCATATCGAATGAACCGGTGCGAAAGGAGGTGGATAGGTCGGCTTCGGTAAAGCCATAGAACGACGGATCGAGTTCGGCAACCTCGGGCCGGCTCTGACGCTTGAGCGGATCGAGTTGCGCCCAGCGGTTGCCCATGGTGCGATAGGCATTGATGAGTTGCAGCACCTTGGTCTGTTTTTCGGCAATGGCCGCGCCACGGGGGGCCGCGTGCAAGGTGCCTTCCTTGGCCCGCTGGGCGAAGGAGTTGATGACAGGCAGGTGCGCGACATCGGGACCGTGGTAGGACCCGACGCCCGGCAGGTTGGTCAGCTTGTCGAAATAATCGCGCCACGCCGGATCGATCGCGGCGGGATTGGCAAGGTAGGACTCGTAAAGCTCTTCGACATAGGGTGCATTAGTGCCGAATAGATACGAGTTGGACAGCATCTGTTTCATCATCTGGTGAACCCTCCTTTATTCGTATTGGCGAAACAAGGGGGATACAGTCGATCCCCCTTGGTTGCGCCTAGCGCTGATCCACCGGCAGCACGTTGCGTGGCGTAGCGCCCATGAACAGTTGGCGCGGACGGCCGATTTTCTGTTCCGGATCGGAAATCATTTCCTTCCACTGGGCAATCCAGCCGACGGTACGCGCCAACGCAAAGATGCCGGTGAACAAGGAGGTCGGAATGCCGAGGGCCTTTTGCACGATGCCCGAATAGAAGTCGACGTTCGGATAAAGTTTTTTCTCGATGAAGTACTCGTCTTCGATGGCGATTTTCTCCAGCGCCATCGCCAGCTTGAAAAGTCGGTCATCCTGCAGACCAAGTTCGTTCAGCACTTCGTGACAGGTCTCACGCATCAGCTTGGCGCGCGGATCAAAATTTTTATAGACCCGATGGCCAAAGCCCATCAGTTTGAAGCTGTCGTTCTTGTCCTTGGCACGTTTGACATACTCGCCGACGCGGGAGACATCGCCGATTTCCTCGAGCATTTCCAGGCAGGCCTCGTTGGCGCCGCCGTGGGCCGGGCCCCACAGGCAGGCAATGCCGGAGGCGATGCAGGCGAAGGGGTTGGCGCCGGAAGAACCGGCGAGACGCACGGTGGACGTCGAGGCGTTCTGCTCGTGGTCGGCATGCAGGATGAAGATGCGGTCGAGCGCCCGAACCAGTACCGGATTCGGCTCGTAACGCTCGCAAGGCGTGCCGAACATCATGTGCATGAAATTGGCGGTGTAGGAGAGGTCGTTGCGCGGATACATGAACGGCTCGCCCAAGCCGTACTTGTAGGCCATGGCAACGATGGTCGGCAGCTTGGCGATCAGGCGGTGGGCCGACACGGTGCGGTGGTACTCGTCGCTGACATCCATGGCGTCGTGGTAGAAGGCCGACAGCGCCCCAACCACGCCGACCAGCACCGCCATCGGGTGCGCGTCGCGGCGGAAACCTTGGTAGAAGCGGGTCAGCTGCTCATGCACCATCGTGTGTTTCTGGATGATGCGGTGGAATTCCTTGTTCTGATCCGCGTTCGGCAACTCTCCATTGAGCAGCAGGTAACAGGTTTCGAGAAAGTCGCACTTCTCGGCCAGTTGCTCGATCGGGTAGCCGCGATAGAGCAGTTCGCCTTTGTCGCCATCGATGTAGGTGATGGTCGACTTGCAGGCGGCGGTCGACATGAAGCCAGGGTCGAAAGTGAAGGTTCCCGTCTTGGCGTACAGGGAGCGAATGTCGATCACATCCGGTCCGACCGAACCGGAGAGGACAGGAAATTCGACGGTCTTGCCATCGATGGTCAGCGTTGCGATCTTCGTTGTCATGGCCTTGCTTCTCCGTGGTTGAGTCAATCAGCAGCCGCCGTCAGCGCGTCGCGCGCAGCCGTGCGGCCAGTTCTTCCAACTGCGGGTCGTCCGAGGTCGTCCGACCGCTCACCAATTCCCACAAATCGTGGTCTTCCATTGCCAGCAACCGCTCCAGCGTGAGTGCGGTCGCAGCGTCAAGCTCATCGCCAACACGCTGCCAGAAGCGTGTGAAGACAATATCGAGCTCCAGCAGCGCCCGCCGACTGTGCCAGCGGAGCCTTTCGTTACGGACGCGCCGCAGTTCAGCCACCGGTTCGTTCATCTGTTTCGCTCAGACCATCCGACTAACCATCATGTCCTTGATCTTGCCGATCGCCTTGGTGGGATTCAGTCCCTTCGGGCAGACGTCGACGCAGTTCATGATGGTGTGGCAACGGAACAGGCGGTAGGGGTCTTCCAGGTTGTCGAGACGCTCGTTGGTTGCCTGGTCGCGCGTATCGGCAATGAAGCGATAGGCAGCCAGCAGGCCGGCCGGACCGACAAACTTGTCCAGGTTCCACCAGAACGACGGGCAGGCAGTCGAACAACAGGCACACAGGATGCACTCGTATAACCCGTTAAGTTCCTCGCGGTCTTCCGGCGATTGCAGGCGCTCGCGCTCGGGCGGCGGATCGTTGTTGATGAGGTAGGGTTTGATCGAGTGGTACTGCTTGAAGAACTGCGTCATGTCGACGATCAGGTCGCGGATGATCGGCAGGCCGGGCAAGGGGCGCAGCATGATCGGCTTGCCTTCGGGAAAATTGCTGATATCCGTGAGGCAGGCCAAACCATTGCGGCCGTTGATGTTGAGGGCGTCGGAGCCACACACGCCCTCACGGCAGGAACGACGAAAAGCGATGGAGTCATCAACCGCTTTCAGTTTCACCAACGCATCGAGCAGCTTGCGGTCGGTACTGTCCACCTCGACAGCGATGTCCTGCATGTAGGGCTTCTGATCCTTGTCAGGATCGTAGCGGTAGATCTTGAACTGGAGATTTCGTGTCTTCATCGTGATGGCTTTCTCAATACGCACGCGTTTTCAGCGCGATGGTGTCCACCGACAGCGGGCGCAAGGCGACCGACTTGTAGTCGAGTCGGTTGCCGTCCTTGTACCAGAGGGAGTGTTTGAGCCAATTGGCGTCATCGCGCCCGTTCGGCCGCTCGGGCGTGTCCGGCGCATCGTCGCGCACGTGGGCACCGCGGCTCTCCTTTCGCGCTTCGGCCGACACCATGGTGGCAACGGCAACCTCGATCAGGTTGTCCAGTTCCAGCGCCTCGATGCGGGCAGTATTGAACACCTTGGATTTGTCTTGAATTTCGGTGCGCTGCACATCCTGCTGCACCTCTAGTATCTTCTGCACGCCCTCCTTGAGCAGGTCGTTGAAGCGGAATACCCCGGCGTGTTTCTGCATGGAGCGCTGCATGGCGAGGCGCGTCTCATGGACGTTGGCACCGCCCTTCTGATGGTTGAGGCGATCGAGCCGTGCCAAGGTACGGTCGAAAGCATCGGCAGGCAGTTCCTTGTGGGCCTTGGGGGTCCTCTTCAGGGTCTCGACAGCCGTTTCGCCGGCCGACTTGCCGAAAACCAGGAGATCGAGCAGCGAGTTGGTGCCGAGGCGGTTGGCGCCATGCACCGAGGCACAGGCACATTCGCCTGCTGCGTAGAAGCCGGGCATCACCTCGTTCTGGCTGGTTTTGCCCGGCACAACCACCTGACCATGATAGTTGGTCGGGATGCCACCCATCTGGTAGTGGCAGGTCGGGACGACAGGAATAGGCTCCTTGAGCGCATCAACGCCGGCGAACTGAACGGCGATCTCGTGAATGCCCGGCAGGCGCTTCATGATGGTCTCGGGCGGCAGGTGGGTAATGTCGAGCAACACGAAATCCTTGTTGGGTCCGCAGCCACGGCCTTCATTGATCTCGGTGACCATGGCGCGCGACACCACATCGCGGGAGGCCAGATCCTTGGCGTTCGGCGCATAACGCTCCATGAAGCGCTCGCCCTGCCCATTGCGCAGGATGCCGCCCTCGCCGCGTACCCCTTCGGTAATCAGCACACCCGCACCGGCCACCCCGGTCGGGTGGAACTGCCAGAATTCCATGTCCTCGAGCGGGATGCCGGCGCGCGCCGCCATGCCAACGCCGTCGCCAGTATTGATGAAGGCATTGGTCGAAGAATAGTAGATGCGTCCGGAGCCGCCGGTGGCGAAGATGGTTGCCTTGGCGTGGAAGGCGAAGATCTCGCCGGTTTCCATTTCCATGGCGGTGACGCCGAGCACCTCGCCTTCGGCATCACGGATCAGGTCGAGCGCCATCCATTCGACGAAGAACTGAGTATTGACCTTGACGTTACGTTGATACATCGCATGCAACATGGCATGGCCGGTGCGGTCAGCGGCGGCACAGGAGCGACGCACCGGCTTTTCACCGAAATTCGACATGTGCCCACCGAACGGACGCTGGTAGATGCGGCCGTTGTCGGTACGATCGAAGGGCATGCCGTAGTGTTCGAGTTCGATCACGCACTCATTGGCCTTGCGGCACATGAACTCGATGGCATCCTGATCGCCAAGCCAGTCGGAACCCTTGACGGTATCGTACATATGCCAGTGCCAGTGATCCTCCTCGGAGTTGCCGAGTGACGCTGCGACTCCCCCTTGGGCGGCAACGGTATGCGAGCGGGTCGGGAATACCTTGGTCAGCACGGCCGTCTTGAGGCCGGCTTCGGACAACTGGATCGCAGCGCGCAGGCCGGCGCCGCCGGCGCCGACGATCACTGCATCGAATTTGCGGACAGTCACGTTCACGCTCATGTTCTTCTCAAAGCCTCCAGATGATCTGTGTTGCCAGGCCGGCATAGCCGACCAGGACTGCGAGGGTCAGTACGTGCAAGGTGAGCTTGAGTCCGGTCGACTGAACGTAGTCCATCCAGATGTCACGCACACCGACCCAGACATGCCAGCACAGGCTGACGATGAAAACGAAGGAGGCGAAGCGCACCCAGCCAAAAGACATGAAATCGTGCCAGCGCTGATAGCTGGAACCTACACCACTCAACAAAGCAATGCTCATCACCAGCAAATAGAGGGCCATCAGCACCGCAGTAGTGCGCTGGGCGAGCCAGTCCATGAGACCGTAATGGGCTCCGACGATCTTGCGATTTACCATAACGCCACCCCCAGAATCAGGGTCAGCGCGATGCTGACGGCAAACACAACCTTGGCCGAGGCACGCGCCTGCGCTTTTTCAACTCCGACATGCATATCGATCAGCAGGATGCGGATGCCCATGCTGGCGTGGTGCAGGAAGGCCCACAGCAGGCCGATCAGCACCAGTTTGGTCAGGGGATGGGCAAGCACGGAAACCAGAGTCTGGTAGCTGTCGGCGGAACGCAGCGACAGGTCTAGCAGCCAGATCAGGAAGGGTAATAGCAGGAACAGGCCGACACCGCTGACGCGATGCAGGATCGAGGCCAGACCAGGCAGGGGCAGTTTGATCTCTGCCGGGTTCAAGTATTTGGGTCTCTCTTTTGTCAATTCAGCCATCTCACGCTAACTCCCTAATAAAACAATCAACCAAGCTCATTCAAATAACAGTGGGCCGCCGTCGAATACAGGCCGCGCCGCCATTCGACCGGACGGTCACCATAGGTAAAACTGATTCGCTCTACAGACAGAAGCGGGCTGCCCTCGGCCACGCGCAGCAGTTCCGCACTGGCCCGATCGGCCGCCACCGCCCGCAAGCGTTCTTCGGCGCGAATCATCCGCACGCCGAATTTCGTCTCGAACAAACTGTAGATCGAGGTCTGCGACTCCTTCAGACTGTCCAGGGACAGGCCCGAAAAGATTTCTCCCGGCAGGTAGATTTCATCCACCACCACCGGCTTTTCGGAAAACGTCAGCAGGCGCCTAACGATGATGATCGGTTCGCCCAGTTTGAGGTTCAGGACGCGCGCGGCTTCCGGTCCGGCCTTGGCACGCCAGCACTCAAGCGGCTCGCTGTGGGCGGGCTCGATGCCACCGGCTATCGGCACCAGACGCAGAAATCGAAAGAAGGCACGCGGATCGTTGTGGCTGGCAACGAAGGTTCCCTTGCCTTGACGGCGGATCAGCAGATTCTCGGCCGCCATTTCGTCGATCGCCTTGCGCACCGTGCCCTGGCTGACATTGAAGCGTCCGGCCAGTTCGATTTCGCTGGGAATTGCCCCCCCCGGCCGCCATTCACCATTCTCGAGCGCCTGCAAGATGAGGCCCTTGATCTGGCGGTAGAGCGGACTGAAGGTGGTTGGAGATTCCACGGGGGTCTGTCGCGTCATGGAGGCGTATTCAAACATAAAATATCCCCAACGTCTATAGCATGTCTTATGTCTTATACAAGATATAAGATAGCTATTGACACGGTATCGCCAAGCCATCTATGATCCGGGGGTCTCGGTTCATTCACGACTCACCCTCTTCGCTACCTACCTAAGGAGTTCTCTCATGGCCAAAGCCCCCGTTCGTGTCACAGTGACCGGTGCCGCCGGACAAATCGGTTATGCCCTGCTGTTCCGCATCGCCAGCGGCGAAATGCTCGGCAAGGATCAGCCCGTCATCCTGCAACTGCTGGAACTGCCGTTCGACAAGGCTCAAGCTGCGCTCAAGGGCGTGATGATGGAACTCGAAGACTGCGCCTTCCCGCTACTGGCCGACATGATCGGCACATCGGACCCGATGGTGGCATTCAAGGATGCGCAGCAAGCCCTGCTGGTGGGCGCCAAGCCACGCGGCCCGGGCATGGAGCGCAAGGACCTGCTGCTGGAAAATGCCAAGATCTTCACCGAGCAGGGCAAGGCCGTTGATGCCGTCGCCGCCCGCGATCTCAAGCTGATCGTCGTCGGCAACCCGGCCAACACCAATGCGCTGATCACCATGAACACGGCGAAGAGCCTGCCGCAGTCGGCCTTCACCTCGATGATGCGCCTCGACCACAACCGCGCCATCTCGCAACTAGCCGCGCGCACCCAGTCCAGCGTCACCGATATCGAGAAGATGGTCGTATGGGGCAACCACTCGCCCACGATGTACCCGGATATCCGCTTCGCCACCATCAAGGGTCAGTCCGCCCCGGCCCTCGTCAATGACGAGGCCTGGTACAAGAACGAATACATTCCGAAGGTCGGCAAGCGCGGCGCCGCCATCATCGAAGCGCGCGGCCTCTCCTCCGCAGCTTCCGCTGCCAACGCCGCCATCGATCACATGCGTGACTGGAACCACGGTACCAACGACCAGTGGGTCACCTTGGGCGTCGTTTCCGACGGGTCCTACGGCATCCCCGAGGGCATGATCTACGGTATGCCCTGTACCTGTGCCGGCGGAAAATGGGAAGTGGTCAAGGGTCTCGAAATCGATGCCTTCTCCCGCGAGAAGATGGACTTCACGCTCAAGGAACTGACTGAAGAGCGTGATGGCGTGAAGCACCTGTTCGCCTGATATAAGTGAGTTCGGCACTTCATCCCTCGGAAGTGCTTTACGCAGGCGGCCGGCCATTCCCCGCGCTGGCCGCCTGCGAACATTACGCCGGCAACGAAAAATTGATTCGCAAGGCGCTGGAATTACAAAACCTCCTCGGACCGACTTTCGACATCACGGCTGATGGCGAGGATGGAGCCCCCACTGGCCAAGAACGCGACCATGCCGCCATGATTGCAGCAATGGTCAATTCGGCCGAAAACCACTTCGACCGCCTCGGGGCACGCATCCACGATGTGCGCCACCCCTCTTGGCAGGATGAACTCGACCTGATCGTCGGCCAGGCCGGCCAAAGGCTCGCCTATCTGGTACTGCCGAAGCCGGATAGCGTCGCTGATGTGCAGATCCAGATTGCCGGGTTGGATGCCGCCTGCTTCCGCCATGGCATCGCGCGGGCCATCCCGGTGCATGTCCTGATCGAAACACCCGGCGCGTTGCGCGACGCCTGGCAGATCGCCGCCCTGCCCGCAGTTGAAAGCCTTGATTTCGGTCTGATGGACTTTGTCAGCGCCCATCATGGCGCCATTCCAGCCAGCGCCATGCGTTCCCCTGGCCAGTTCGACCACCCGTTGATCGCGCGCGCCAAGTGCGAAATCGCTGCCGCCGCGCTCGGCAACGGCAAGGTTCCTGCGCATAACGTCACCACCGAATTCCGCAACACCGCAGTGGTCACGGCCGATGCGCAGCGTGCTCGCAATGAATTCGGTTTCCTGCGCATGTGGAGCATCCATCCCAGCCAAATCGAGCCGATCGTCGCGGCGATGCGCCCCGACTTTGCCGACACTGCAGCCGCCGTGCAGATCATTCGCGCAGCAGTCGCAGCCGACTGGGGGCCGATCCAGATCGATGGCCGCTTGCATGACCGCGCTTCCTATCGCTACTACTGGGAGTTGCTGGCACGTGCCCACGCCACCGGCGCTGCCCTGCCCTCCGAGTTAAGCGACTATTTTGCCGCACCGTCCACCCGAAAGGAGTCCCCATGAAAAGGATCGCCGTCACGCTACTGCTGACAGGGCTGGCCACTGCAGCCGGCGCCCAACAACAAATGCAACCCGGCCGCTGGGAAATGAGCAGTGCCATGAAAATGCAGAGCATGCAGATGCCGGGCCAGAAATGGACCCATTGCTTCACCGCCCAGGATATCGCCGATGGCAAGCAACACAAGATGGACGACGGCCGCAGCAAGTGCAGCGTGTCGGACATGAAGGCTTCCGGCGACAGTTCCTACAGCTATAGCTTTTCCTGCAACTCACCCGATGGCAGCATGGCCGGCCAGGCCCGTGGCAATAGTACCTCCACCAGTTTCAACACCGAAATCAGGATGCGGATGAAACCCGATCAAGGCATGGGCGAACTCACGCAACTCATCACCGGTCGCCGCCTTGGCGACTGCAAGTAATCTCCGCCGAAAGGAATCCATCTCATGCTCGAAGCCTACCGGGCCCATGTCGCCGAACGCGCCGCGCTGGGCATCCCGCCCCTGCCCCTGACCAAGCAACAAACCCAGCAACTGGTCGAACTGTTGATGGCCCCGCCGCCCGACGAGGAAGCCTTCCTCGTCGACCTGCTCACCTACCGTGTACCGGCCGGCGTCGATGATGCCGCCCAAGTCAAAGCCGCATTCCTGGCAAAAGTCGGCGCTGGCGAGACAGCATGTGCACTGATTTCGCGCGCCAAGGCGGCCGAACTGCTCGGCACCATGCTCGGTGGCTATAACGTCAAGCCGCTGATCGACCTCCTTGACGACGCCGCGATCGGTGCCGTTGCCGCCGCAGGACTGAAGAAAACCTTGCTGATGTTCGATGCCTTCCATGACGTGGCCGACAAGGCCAGGGCCGGCAATGCCAATGCCAAGGACGTGATGCAGTCGTGGGCTGACGCCGAATGGTTTACCTCACGCCCCGCAGTGCCGCAGTCGCTGAAAGTGACCATCTTCAAGGTTACCGGCGAAACCAATACCGATGACCTTTCCCCTGCCCCCGATGCCTGGAGCCGCCCCGACATTCCGCTCCATGCGCTGGCCATGCTGAAGAATCCGCGGCCCGGCATCGATGCCGACAAGGCCGGCGAACGCGGCCCGCTGAAACAGCTTGAAACACTGCAGGCCAAGGGCAATCTCGTTGCCTATGTCGGCGACGTGGTTGGCACCGGCTCCTCGCGCAAGTCGGCCACCAACTCCGTACTGTGGTTCACCGGCGAGGACATTCCCTTCGTGCCGAACAAGCGTTTCGGCGGCGTCTGCCTCGGCACCAAAATCGCCCCGATCTTCTACAACACCATGGAAGATGCGGGTGCCCTGCCGATCGAACTGGATGTCAGCCAGATGGGCATGGGCGACGAAGTGGAACTGCGCCCCTACGAAGGCAAGGCACTGAAGAACGGTGCCGTCATTGCCACATTCAAGGTCAAGTCCTATGTCATCTTCGACGAAGTGCGCGCCGGCGGCCGCATCAACCTGATCATCGGCCGCGGCCTCACCGGCAAGGCCCGCGAATTCCTCGGTCTGCCCGTTTCCACCCTGTTCCGCCTGCCGCAAAACCCCGCCGATACCGGCAAGGGCTTCTCGCTGGCGCAGAAGATGGTCGGCCGCGCCTGCGGCCTTCCGGAACTCAATGGACAACAGCGGGGCATGCGTCCCGGCACCTACTGCGAACCGAAGATGACCTCGGTCGGCTCGCAGGACACCACCGGCCCGATGACGCGCGACGAACTCAAAGACCTCGCCTGCCTTGGCTTCTCGGCCGATCTGGTGATGCAGTCGTTCTGCCACACCGCCGCCTACCCGAAACTGGTCGATGTCAAGACCCACCGCACCCTGCCGAGCTTCATCACCGCGCGCGGCGGCGTCTCGCTCAAGCCCGGCGACGGCGTGATCCATTCCTGGCTCAACCGTTTCCTGTTGCCCGATACCGTTGGCACCGGCGGCGACAGCCACACCCGTTTCCCGATCGGCATTTCCTTCCCGGCTGGCTCGGGCCTCGTTGCCTTCGCCGCCGCCACCGGCGTGATGCCGCTTGACATGCCCGAATCGGTGCTGGTGCGCTTCAAGGGCAAACTCCAGCCCGGCATCACGCTGCGCGATCTGGTGAATGCGATTCCGCTCTATGCCATCAAGGCCGGATTACTCACCGTCGCCAAGCAGGGCAAGAAGAACATCTTCTCCGGCCGCATCCTCGAAATCGAAGGCCTGCCCGATCTGAAGGTCGAACAGGCCTTCGAACTGACCGACGCCTCCGCCGAGCGCTCCGCCGCCGGCTGTTCGGTACACCTGAACAAGGAGCCGATCGTCGAGTACCTGAAGTCGAACATCACGCTGATGAAGTGGATGATCGCCGAAGGCTACGAAGACAAGCGCACCCTCGCCCACCGCATCAACGCCATGGAAGCCTGGATAGCCAACGGCACCCTGCTCCAGCCCGATGCCGATGCCGAATACGCCGCCGTGATCGAGATCGATCTGGCCGACGTCAAGGAACCGATTCTCGCCTGCCCGAACGACCCGGACGACGTGAAAGTCCTCTCCGAAGTTCAGGGCGAGAAGATCGACGAAGTCTTCATCGGCTCGTGCATGACCAACATCGGCCATTTCCGCGCCGCCGGCAAGATCCTTGATGGCAAGTCGGACATCCCGACGCGCCTGTGGATCGCCCCGCCGACCAAGATGGACGCGATGATCCTCAATGAGGAAGGCTACTACTCGGTGCTCGGCAAGGCCGGTGCGCGCATGGAAATGCCCGGCTGCTCGCTGTGCATGGGCAACCAGGCGCAGATCAAGAAGGGCAGCACGGCAGTATCGACCTCGACGCGCAACTTCCCCAACCGCCTCGGCATCGACACCCGCGTGTTCCTCAGTTCTGCCGAATTGGCCGCCGTCTGCGCGCTGATGGGCAAAATCCCGACCGTGGCGGAATACATGGCGCAGGTCAAGACGCTGGAAGCCAAGTCGGCCGAGGTTTATCGCTATATGAACTTCGACCGGATCGCCGAGTTCGTCGATGTCGCCAGGGAAGTCCAGGCTTAAGAATGGGCTGGAAATATGCTGACCTCCCGGTAGACCAGCAGCGCAAGATTGCGCTGCCGCTGCCGACGAACTGGACTTTTTGCGGCGAGCCGGGCGGGCGCATCTGGCCTGTCTTCATCTGCCCGGTCTGCGGCGACGAATGCGACGAGGATTGGGGCGGCTGTGCCCACTTCAAATATGTGTTCGAACCCGAGACAGGACGTTACGCCTGGTTCAATGGCACCTTCTTCTACGAACTAGCCGCGAAACTCGAAGCCATGGGCCATGGCGAAACGGCTGCGGCACTCGAAGATCAGGTGAATGTGGACAAACTGGTTTGGACTCCCGATGCCATCGGTACCAGTGGCGCCGGTGGCGAGACGACTTTTTCGATCAAGGCGCTGTATCCAAACCTGGTGACTAAGGAGTTTCGGGGCTCCGCTGGGGAAAACCCATGGGTGCAGGTCGCCGCTTTCGTACCCTAGCGAATCCGGCCCACTCAGCACATTGCCACGTCAGGGTAATTACCAGCGGCGTGGTCAGCGATGAAAAAATGTCGACAGGACCAGGCCGGCCGCGACGGGTCCCTGCATGGTCCGGAATTGCTGCGACATCATATAAACGTTGATACCCATGGCGAGCGAAGCCAGCATGGTGACCTCTTGCGTTTCGAGTGGCGGCAGGCCAAGTGCCCGCGCCAGCAACCAGACGACGAGGGGCTGA
This sequence comes from Rhodocyclaceae bacterium, assembly GCA_013426785.1. GTDB lineage: Bacteria > Pseudomonadota > Gammaproteobacteria > Burkholderiales > Rhodocyclaceae > Sulfuricystis. Next base: position 22,202 of record JACDZI010000046.1, read on the forward strand.
ACGGCGAGCTTGATGACACACATTGCGGTACTTTGTGTCAGGCCGTCGCCGATGCGATAAACCTATTTTCCTCACTTGAACATTCCAAAGTTGCTGCAAACCGTGATTTGAT
>JACDZI010000180.1 GCA_013426785.1 Rhodocyclaceae bacterium
CTTGCTCGGTTTCATCGAGGCCGACCGCAAGACCGGCAAGCGCACGACCGGCTACCCGCACTGCCAGCATCACCAGAGCCAGCAATGGCTGGAACGGCAAATGCGGCGGCTGGTGCCGGCGGACTATTTCCTGGTGACCTTCACCCTGCCGGCGGAATTCAGGCCGCTGGCCGCCGCTCATCCGCGTATCGCCTACGATCTGCTGATGAAGAGTGCCTGGGAGACCGTGCGCGCCTTCAGCCAGAACGACCGGCAGCTGGCCGGCACACCCGGCGCCATCGCGGTACTGCACACCCACACGCGCCGGCTCGACTATCACCCGCATGTGCATCTGGTGGTGCCGGCGGCGGCGGTCGATGCCGCACACAAGCGCTGGCGCACCAAGCGGCGCCGGGGCAAGGGCTACCTGTTCAGCCACAAGGCGTTGGCGAAGGTCTTCCGGGCCAAGGTGCTGGCTGGCATTACGGCGGCGGGACTGCTGCTGCCCCATCGTTATCCGACAGACTGGGTAGTGGATTGCAAAGCCGTCGGCTGCGGTGCCTCGGCGCTCATTTACCTCGGCCGGTATTTGTACCGTGGCGTCATCCGCGAGCAGGATATCGTTGCGTGCCACGACGGCCAAGTGACGTTCCGCTATCACCATGCCAAAACGGGACGGATGGAGCAGCGGACGGTGGCCGGCGCGGACTTTCTGTGGCTGGTTCTCCAGCATGTGCTGCCCAAAGGTTTCCGCCGGGCGCGCAATTTCGGCTTCCTGCATCCCAACTGCAAGCGCTTGATCGCGTTGCTGCATCTGCTGCTGAAGTTCGTTCCACCCCTGGCCTCGGCGTGGGTGAGGAAACGGGCCCCCATCGTTTGCGCCTGCTGCGGGGCGGTGATGACGATCGTGCGTACGCGGATTCCGCCGGTGCTCGCGGGAGGGCCGGCGACTTGGCCTGTCGTGCGGGGTGCCTTCTGATCGTGTAAGCGAAACACTTACCGGCGAGCGACGGGGCAACGGCGCCCACGAGCCGAGAGACGTACTCGCCAGGAATCGGTGGCCAGCGCGAGAAATTCCTGCGCTTTCGCCCACTTTCGGCCGGGCCTTGCCGCAACGGCAGGCTCGACACGGCCAATTCGGCACCCCACCGCAACGATCCGGTTTGCCGCAGGGAGAATTCCAAAAAGAGATTTGCTACAGAGCGCCAATCCCGACGCTCTCCGGCCGGGCTCGTCCAACAATCGGTTCAGATCGTGACAAGCACGATCTAACCTTAGTCGTTATGCATTTGACTTGGAAGGCTTAACATGGTGCTCGCAATGCCTTACGCCGTATGCAGTTCCTCGCGGATAACCCGGCGCAGTGTGGATTCGATTTGTTCGCCAGTCATGGCTTGGTGGAGTGCCTGATTGATGAGTGTTTGATATCCACGATCACCGGCTTTGGCCTTGAAGAATGCAATGATTGAGCCGTCCAGCATGATCGAGACGCGCTGCTTGCCTAAATGCCCATTTATGGCAGCGGTGAATTCTTCTCGGCTGACGTCCTTCAGACCAACCCGCAGGCGCGGCGGCTTAGATGTAGTGGGAGAGGGTGTCGATTTCATTGGGTTCCGCCTTTCGCATGGAGATGATGTGGATTTCGTCGTCAGTTTCCGTGTGGCTGATCGTCACGATGGTTGTGCCCAGAAAGCCGGTGGAATTGAAGCGTTGCTCACCGTCGTAATCGCGGGCATCTTCCACAGTGAAGGCTGGGCCGTTGAATACCTTCTCAGCATCGGCAAAATCAAAGCCGTGCTTATTCAGGTTGGACTTACGCTTGGATTCTCGCCATGTGAAGTTCATGGCTTAAATTATACATACGATAATATATATATCACAAGGCCTTTGACAAGTCATCACGCTACCCGCTGGTGCGAGGTATAACGACGCTGTAGAAGAGTGAATACATGCCGGCATTGCGCTGTGAACCAAATGGAATAACAAGGCTCCCATGTGAAGTACATACAGGAAGCTCCCCATGGAGGAAGCTCCCCCATGGCCCGCTACAAACCCATCGACACCAGCCCGCGCTTCATTGCCGTTGATCTG
>JACDZI010000047.1 GCA_013426785.1 Rhodocyclaceae bacterium
TGTGGCGCCATTACGCCGATCTTCGGTGGCTCCTTTATGGCGATCAATGACACTCACCTATTGCCGGTACGCTTGCCCGCGCTATGGCCTGTTTAACGGCCTCCGCTCCGCACTGCACGGCCATATCATTAAAGTCGGTCTGGCCGGGTTCGCGGGTGTCGCCAAACTCAGGAACAGCCAACAATCCGCCGACAGATCGCGCCGCCTCGATAGCATGGTGATCGGGTGCGCCGGTTGCCTTGACCAGATCGGCCAGAATCACTATCGCCGCTTCGGGATAGCGTTCGCGCATCGCCTTCGCTACCACTGGCAAGTTTCCAGACGATAGCGCCGCAATGGCAGGGTGTCCGGTCGCTTCCGTTGCGGAAAGTACCGTTGCCACGCCCTCACCGATCAGCAGGACAAAGCCATCGCCATCGGGCAGGCGTTCGGTTGCCCAATACCCGCCCGTCTTGCTGCCACGCCCGGCTAATGCCGCCTTACGCTTGTCGCCGTCAATCAGTTCCAGCGTTGAAAATCCCTCACCCTGTTTTACTGGTACTACCAATAAGCGCCCGGTAAGTGCATCGCCACCGGACTTGGGGATATAGCCCAGGATCGTCGCCGCCTTGCCTGCATCAATCTCTCTCAGGGTCGCCACAGGTGAAACCTGTTTGCGTGAAAGGTAAGGATGATCGACTCTTGCCTTGTCCGCCGCTTTCAGGATCGCAGCCGCTTTCTTGGCTGTATCAGCACGTTCGCGGGCAGTCTCTTCCTCTTCCTTCGCTGCGAGTTCCGTCGCGATGCGCTTGCGCTCAGCAATTTGATCGGGTGTCGGCATTTGATAACTGCCGCTGTAGTGCCAGCCATTGTCCTTGGCTTCGTGAAACAGACTGCCGATTTTCAGCGGCCCGGTTTCGCTGGCACTCTTCCAGACGGATGCGGCCTCATCATTGCCACGGTCGCCGCGCCATTCGTCCCACAGATCGCGGCCAGTTTCGCCTAATTCAGACTTGAGCATGAATGCCACGCGCACGCGCTCATCATGTCCGCCGACAGGTACAAATTGCAGGGCATCGCGGATGCGGTCAATATCGTTATTCATGGCTCAACCCTCCGCGACGGATTAGCCATGCTGCAACACTGGCAGGGATCAAGCCCCAGACGGTCAGGCGCACGATGAATTGCTTGATTCGAGTTTTCATCGCCGCGCCCTCCCCCAGTTCCGTTTCTGCTGGCGATTGCGCGAAGGCTTGGCGAGATTGAACCAACCTTGCAGCGGGTCGCTTCCTGTATGATTCTGGCTATCGGATGTAGTTTTCAGGGTCGCATTACGGTCGCCACCGTTGCGGCCCTTTCCTTTTCTGGGCATAGTTATCTCCCAGATCAGGCAGCAATCAGCTTGCGAACTTCCCCGACATTAAAGCGGGTGGCGCGCTCCCCCAATTTCTTCGCCGTCAGCTTGCCGCGCTTGACCATGCGCCAGACGGTCGCCTCAGACATGCCGATTACCGTCGCCACAGTGCGGGCAGGTACATGCGCCGCATCCGGCAGCGCGTCAAAGTTTTCGGTTGATTCGTTGATTTTCGTAGCCATCATTTGCTCCTTATTGGCAGCATCCGCGACGGGGTGTCACGGCTTGCATGGCTACGTATTGAATAGCACTATTTCAAACTATCCAACCCGCATACGCATGGCGGGCATCCTGCGCAAAGGTTCCGCCCTGCGCAGACGGGGAACTATTTTTTCTTCTTTTTCCGTTCCGCCGATACGATCTCGGCTAGCTTTTTGTGCGAAAAGGGAACTACACCAAGTAGCGCTTCCGCAGCTTTCGACGCTGATAGGGCCGGGTCTATGTTTTCCCGCCAATATGCAATGGCTTCATCCGCCAAAGCGTAATTCTCTGCATGGCGCTTCTTTGCCATTTCAGCAGCAGGATTTTTTGACGAATTCAGCAACGCCGCCCTCGCTGAGGCAATCATCGAAGCGAAAATAAAGAATTTTTCAATCAACTTGCGAGGGTAAAAATCTCGTCGTCTACCGTAAGTCTTTGCGTTATGAATCACATCAGCAAGTGTGATTGCTGAAAGTGCTGCATAGTCGGTTGCTGTGATAGCACTCCTTTCGTCGCGTTCGCCGCGCGCTACTTTCATAAAAGTATCAAGACACCCCCCCTCACCAAACAGCGGCAACTCAATATCCTTTTCGAGAGCGTCCATTTTTTCGACTGCCTCAGCTACTACATCTTTAACCCAATCTGGCAATTCGCCGTTTTCTTTGTTCATCATCGCGCCCCTTTCACGCTCCCTTGATTGGATGCCACGCCAGCCGGGTAAAGGTGTCCCGGTTTTCGTCCCGTCGGACTAGGCGCGGCAAGGCTGGTTAATGCTTGGCCGTATTGCTTCCGTCAATCAGCAGGTCATTCGCATTTTCCAACAACAGGTCGACACCGAATAGCGCATCCGCCAAGACCTCTTCGCTAGGGGTCATGCCGCGCTGATACAGCGAAAATGACGTGAGAATCGCACGGGCGCAATTAATCCGCAAAGTCGAATTGTCCAGATCGTCCAGATTGACGGCAATGCGCTTCTTTTCCGTTTCGACGGGCATGGTATTTTGTTGAGTAGCCATGTTGTTACCTCCTATGCAGGTGCTTCGTGGTTAGGCGGGTTCGGTGCTGATACACCTTGCCCGCCGCTTGCCTGATACCGTCAGGCACGGTTATCCAGCCTTCGCCGGCTTCAACTTGATTACCTCGGCTTTCTTTGCCGCTGCATCAAGCCGATCCGCCCACCATTGCATTAGCGGGATGCGCTCCATGAAATGCGTTGCGCGGTCATACGCCCCTTCGATACCCTTTTTCCCATGAGCTAGCGCCGCTTCCTTGACGGCATCGGGCCATTTCAGGGATTCGGCTACATGGGTAGAAAACACGCTACGGAATCCATGCGCGTGAATGTCCTGCCCAGCCGCCCGCTTGATGGCTTTCAGTAGCGCCATGCCGGAAAGGGTTTTCACCTTGGAACCGGGACGGGACGGGAAAAGATATTCCCTGTCGCCCGTCAGTTTGCGAAGATCAGCCAGCACCGCAAGCGCCTGTTTGCTCAACGGGACGGCATGGGGCTTTCTGGCTTTCATGCGCTCAGCCGGTATTTCCCAGCGTACCGCCGCGAAGTCGAATTCTTCCCAGCGCGCCCCCAGCACTTCGCCCGGTCTGCATGCCGACAGCAGTAACAGGCGGATCGCCGCGATGGTTTCAGGTTCGGCTTTCAGCGTTTCAAGCGCTGCCAGAAACGCGGGCATTTCAGTCCAATCCAGCGCCCGCATACGCTTGCCTTGATGCCGCTCAAAGACATTGCGGGTCAGGGCACTTGCCGGGTTGTCACCTAGATAGCTGCCATGCGCCTTGGCGAAGTCGAAAATTTCACCGGCCCAGCGCCGGACATTGCCAAGCATTTCGAGACTGCCACGATCCTCGATCTTCCGCAGGGCTTCGCGCAATATCACCGGGTCGATACTCTGAACCGGCAATGGCCCCAGCATCGGCAACAGGTTCGCCTTGATGCCACCGGAGATTTTCTTGTAATAGGCCGGACTGCAATTTTTTTTCTTTCCGGCTAGCAGTTCGTCGGAGATGCTTTCGAAAGTCGTTGCCGTTGCCGTCCTGTTTCGTATCTTGCGGATTCGGTTTTCCGCGACAGGGCTGCGCCCTTCCTTGACCAGATCGCGCATATGCTTGGCTTCGTTACGGGCGCGGTCAATGGATACGTCGGGATAGGTGCCGATCTGCACCGTGCTTTCCTTACCTCCGGCAGCGGTTCGGAATTGCCAATACTTTCGTCCATTCGGGAAAACCACCAGGCGCAAACCGTAACCGTCGGGAAGGATGACTACCTTTACTCCTTCAGGGTCAGGCTTTGCTTGCCGCACCTGAATGTCATTAAGGCGGTTCGCCAGTCGGGGCATATCTAGCTCCCATGCGGGTTTCGGACGCGAAACGGGTAAAATTCGGTTGTTTGATTCAATCCTTACCCGTATTTTTACCCTTTCCGATTTGCGCTGTCAAGCAATGATATGCAACGATACGCCACAAAAGAAAAACCCCCTATTCCTTGATATTGCTTGGTTTAGGGGGCTTTTTGTGTCTCACGTAATGTCATATGGAATCACGTAAAACATGGCAATGGTGCCGCGTGTCGGAATCGAACTGACGACCTACTGATTACAAATCAGTTGCTCTACCAACTGAGCTAACGCGGCAAGGTAACGCGTGCCTGGGATTATAACTGACCATCCAGGCCTCGTTCCTCTACAATCGATCGTCCCAGATTGCCGATTGCCACGATGCAACCCGTCCTTCCCTTTCAAGACCCTGGCTTGCAGCTGCTGGTGCTGAGCAGCTCCCGGGCAATGACCGAGCAGTTGAAAGCCAACTGGATGGAGGAAGGTCCACCTCCGCTGTTCTTCGAAATCTCCGGCGCCGCACAATTGCGCAGCCAACTGCGCGAGCAGCACTGGGATGCTGTCTTGCATTGTCTGAATCATGCATCCTGTTCGCCGGCCACCACACTGAAAACCCTGGCCGACCGCAACCTCGATACGCCGATGATCATCATCGCCGAACCAGGCGACCAGAAAGCAGCGATCAAGGCACTACATGCGGGTGCCCACGATGTGGTTTTCATCGACCGCCTGACCGGACTGGCACCGTCTGTGGCTCGGGAAATTCGGGAAGCCGCCCAGCGAGCCGATCATCGCGCTGCACTGGACATGCTGCATGACAGCGAAGCCCGGTTCCGCGCCCTGGCATCCAACCTGCCGGGCCTGGTATTCAACCTGCAGCGCAATACTGCCGGCCACTACCGGTTCCTTTACGTCAGCGAGGGATCGATCCGTTTGCTGGGAGTAACACAACACGAGTTGCGCGGATCGGCACGCCGGTTCTTTGACGCCCTGCATCCGCATGACTGCCGCCTGCTGACCGAGGCGCTCGAAGGCTCGGCCCACAGCGGCAATGCGCTGATCTGGGAAGGCCGGCTACAGGAAGGCGAACGCTGGATCGACATGCGCTCCCTGCCCCATCGCAATGACGAGGGCACCGTACTATGGACCGGTATCGCCACCGACATATCCGTCGCCAAGAGCACCGAGGCGGCACTGCGCGAATCGCGCGCACAACTGGCGGCATTGTCGTTCCACCTCGAAGCGGCAAAGGAGGAGGAGCGGGAGCGCATCGCCCGCGACATCCACGACGAGCTCGGTAGCATTCTCGTGCGGTTGAAAATCGAAGCCGCATTGCTGGCGAGCAAGTTACCCGCCAACTTGAGCAGCAAGGCCCGCTCGATCGAAAACCTGCTCGACCAGGCGATGGGCACGGCCAGCCGGGTCGCCCGGCAACTGCGTCCCGGCATCCTCAAGGAATTCGGCCTGGCGGCGGCCATCGAATGCCAGGCCGACGACTTTGCCCACAGCACCAGCATCACCTGTCGGGCCCAGTGCGACGAAGGCATCGAACTGGACGCCGATACCTCGCTGGCATTGTTTCGCATCGTGCAGGAAACGCTCACCAATGTCGCCAAGCATGCCCATGCGTCGCTGGTTGTCGTGCGGCTGCGGCATGAACACGGTAACATCGCACTCGAAATTCGCGATAATGGCCGCGGCATCACCGAGCGCGACATGGACAAACCCAAGTCCTTCGGTTTACGCGGTATTCGCGAACGTGTACAAAGCCTCAACGGGGCTTTCCACATTGCCTCGGCAGAACAGGGCGGCACCCTTCTGGTCTTGAAGGTGCCGGTCGGCCGGAGCGACGAAACGGTCCCCGTCGATTACGAGGAAGTCGTGCAACAAGATTTGTTCTAACATGACAGAAAAAATACGTGTCCTCATCGCCGACGATCACTCGATCGTGCGCCAGGGGTTCAAGCAGATATTTTCGGAAACCGAAGATCTTGTCGTCGCCGGCGAGGCTGATGACGGCGTCGATGCGCTCCAACTCGCCCGGCAGAGCGAATGGGATGTCTTCCTGCTGGACATCTCAATGCCCAATCGCAATGGCATCGACACGCTGAAACAGCTCAAGCGCGAGTTTCCAAAACAGCCGGTGTTGATCCTCAGCATGCACCCGGAGGAACAGTATGCGCTACGAGCACTCAAGGCTGGCGCGTCGGGATACCTCACCAAGCAAAGTGCTCCCGACCAGTTGGTCACGGCGATCCGCCAGGTAGCTCGAGGCAAGAAATACGTCAGCCCCGGCGTGGCGCAACAACTGGTAGACGCCATTGCCGACGATACCGAAAAGCTGCCCCATGAGCGGATTACCGACCGCGAATACCAGGTGCTCGTCCTGATTGCCAAGGGCAGGCCACTGACTCAGATCGCCGACGAGTTGAACCTGGGCGTCGCTACGGTCAGTACCTATCGGGCCCGATTGCTGGAAAAGATGAATTTGAAAAGTACGGCGGAGCTGATCCATTACGGCCTGCGCCATGACCTAGTGGAATAGTCCTGTCACGCACTGACCATGAATCCATCCGAAATTGCGCGCGAAACACTCAAGCGCCTGTCACAGGAGCGCACACCTCCGACACCGGACAACTACCGCAAGCTCTATCACGACATTGCCGGCACGGAGGCCACGGAAGTCTTTCCGGAAAAGTCGCTGAAGGCGCTTGCCATCAGCCTCCCTCACAATACCGCTGAACAGAAGCGCTTCGCACGCCAGATCGAGACGGCAGTCGCAAGCAAGAACTGGGGTGGCCTCAAGACAACCATTGTCGATCTGCTCAACAAATCGGCCGCGGAGCCACCCAACTGGTCTGCCCTGATCCGCGAACTGCTGATCCGCCTCGAAGCCCGCCAAGCAGAATTGACCCCGGCGCGCAAACGGGAAGCTCTGGATCATGTCCTTGCCTCCGCACCGGCGCCGGATCTGCTGTTTACCCGGATGCAAGGCCTGCTGAAGAACTGGTCGCAAGCAGCCGCAATCGAAAACAGCATCAGTGATGTTCCTTCGGGCGAGACGCCTGCTGCGATTGCCGTCCCGCCAGCGCCGATTTTTGCCGCCAAGGATGAGCATGGCATGACAAAGTCCGGTGATTCGACCAAGGGCGTGACGAACGAGCTGCTTGACCTCCTGGCAAAATTGCTGGAAACCTTCATCAGCGAGGTACTAGCCGACAACAGCGAACTGGCCGGCGAAGCGAACCGGTTGGCCGCCACCGCCCGCAGCGTACGGAGTGGCGATGAAATCGCCGCCTTCATCACGGCAATGAAACGCTTCAGCTACCGGCTGAATTTCGTGGCCGAAGACCAGACGGAACTCAAGTCCGGCCTGCTGCATCTGCTGCACATGGTCATTGACAACATCAACGAACTGGTGCTGGATGATCAGTGGGTACAGGGGCAACTGGCAGTCGTTCTCGAACTGGTTAACCAGCCGCTCAATCTGCGCCGTCTGGATGACGTTGAGCGACGCATGAAGGATGTGATCTTCAAGCAAAGCTCTCTCAAGAAGAGCCTGATCGATGCTCAGGACCAGATCAAGCAGATGCTAGTCACCTTCGTCGACCGGCTGGCCGATTTTTCTGAATCGACCAGCGGATATCATGACACGATCGAACAATGTGCCGGGAAAATCAGCAAGGCAAAAGACATCACCGAATTGACCGGTGTGATGGAGGAAGTGATGCGAGAAACGCGCTTCATCCAGCTCAACGCGCAACGTTCGCGTGACGAACTGAACCAGATGCGCATCAAGGTCAGTGCTGCGGAACTGGAGGTCAAGCGTCTGCAGAACGAGCTGACACATGCCAGCGAAATGGTACGCCACGATGCACTGACCGGCGCACTGAACCGCAAAGGCATGAACGAGGCACTGGAATCAGAGGTCGCCCGCATCAAGCGCCATGGCGGCAACCTGTGCCTGGCCCTACTCGATATCGACAACTTCAAGAAGCTCAACGACAGTCTCGGTCATGCAGCGGGCGATGCCGCGCTGGTTCACCTGACCAAGGTGGTGCAGGACACCATTCGTCCGGAAGACACCCTGGCACGCTATGGCGGCGAGGAGTTCGTCGTCATCCTGCCCGATACTCCTTTGGACAGTGCCGTCACGGCCATGACGCGCGTGCAGCGCGAACTGACGAAACGCTTCTTCCTTCACAATAATGACAAGATACTGATCACCTTCAGTTGCGGAGTGGCCGAACTGGTGCCCGAGGATATGGTCACCGATGCCCTGCATCGTGCCGATGGCGCAATGTATCTGGCAAAACGCGCCGGCAAGAATCGCGTGGTTGCGGCCTAGGAACTTTTTGCATGCAAACCCTCTTTATCACTGGTGGTGCCGGTTTCATCGGCTCGGCGCTGATCCGTTTGTTGATCGCTGAGAGCGGCTGGCGCATCGTCAATATCGACAAGCTCACCTATGCCGGCAACCTCGAATCACTGGGCGCGGCCGGCCATGATCAGCGCCATATTTTCAGCCAGACCGACATCTGCGACCGAGCCGCACTCGATGCCCTGTTCGCCGCCCACAGGCCGGCAGGTGTGATCCACATGGCCGCCGAATCGCACGTCGACCGCTCGATCCATGGGCCCGGCGATTTCATTTACACCAACATCACCGGCACCTACACGCTGCTTGAAGCAGCGCGCGCCTACTGGAGCTGCCTCAACGAGCCCGGACGTACCAGCTTCCGCTTTCATCACATCTCCACCGACGAAGTCTTTGGCAGCCTCGGCCCCGCCGGCATGTTCTCCGAGGAGACGGCTTACGATCCGCGCTCGCCCTACTCGTCCTCCAAGGCCGCCTCCGACCATCTGGTGCGTGCCTGGCAGCATACCTACGGGCTGCCGACACTCGTCACCAACTGCTCCAACAACTACGGTCCCTTCCAGTTCCCGGAAAAGCTCATCCCCCTGATGATCCTCAATGCCCTGGCTGGCAAACCGCTACCGATCTATGGTAAGGGCGACAACATCCGCGACTGGTTGCATGTCGACGACCACGCCCGTGCACTGCGGCTGGTGTTCGAACGTGGCATACCGGGGGCAACCTACTGTATCGGCGGCTGCAACGAGTGCACCAACATGGAAGTCGTCGACACCCTCTGCACCCTGCTCGACCAACAGCAGCCGCGTGCCGATGGAAAGAGCTACCTCACTCTCAAGACCTTCGTCGCCGACCGGCCGGGCCACGACCGGCGCTACGCCATTGATGCCGGCAAGATCGCTCGCGAACTGGGCTGGACCCCGCGGGAAACCTTCGAGAGCGGCATCGGGAAGACCGTCGCCTGGTATCTGGCCAATGGCGAATGGATCGCCCACGTGCAAAGCGGTGCCTACCGCCAGTGGGTTGAAACCAACTACGGAGCAAGACAATGACGCGCAAAGGCATCATCCTCGCCGGCGGCGCCGGCAGTCGCCTGCATCCTGCCACCCTGGCCGTCTCGAAGCAACTGCTGCCAATTTACGACAAGCCGATGATCTATTATCCGCTGGTCACGCTGATGCTCTCAGGCATCCGTGACATCCTGCTGATCTCGACGCCACAGGACACACCGCGTTTCGCCCAGTTGCTCGGCGATGGCGCTTCATGGGGACTCAAGCTCTCCTACGCCGTCCAGCCTTCGCCTGACGGCCTCGCACAGGCATTCATCATCGGCCGGGATTTCGTCGGCGGCAATCCGTCGGCGCTGGTGCTCGGCGACAACGTCTTCTACGGCCACGAACTGGCGACGCAACTACAGTTGGCCGCAAAATCCGGTCCCGGTGCAACGGTGTTCGCCTATGCAGTGAATGATCCGGAACGCTATGGTGTCGTTGAATTCGATGCCGGGCGCCGCGCCATCAGCATCGAGGAAAAGCCTAAACAACCGAAATCGCGCTACGCCGTTACCGGCCTGTATTTCTACGACGCACAGGTCTGCAACATCGCAGCGAACCTGAAGCCCTCGCCGCGTGGCGAACTGGAAATCACCGATGTCAATCGCCGCTATCTGGAAGCCGGCCAGCTCAATGTCGAGCTGATGGGACGGGGCATGGCCTGGCTGGATACCGGCACCCACGACTCGCTGCTTGAAGCGAGCCAGTTCATCGCCACGCTGGAAAAGCGCCAGGGTCTCAAGGTGTCGTGCCCGGAAGAAATCGCCTGGCGGCAGGGCTGGATTGATGACGACCAGTTGGCCACCCTTGCCGCCCCGCTCGCCAAGAACGGCTACGGGGCCTATCTCCAAGGTCTGCTGCGCGAGAAAGTATATTCATGAATGTGATCCAGACCTCAATCTGGGATGCGCTCATCATCGAGCCGAAGGTCTTCGGCGATGAACGCGGTTTCTTCATGGAAAGCTGGAACCGCCACAGTTTCGCCGCCATCGGGCTGAATGTCGATTTCGTACAGGACAACCACTCGCGTTCGCAGCGCGGCGTACTGCGTGGACTGCACTATCAGGTTCAGCAGACGCAGGGCAAGCTGGTGCGCGTCATCATCGGCGCGGTTTTCGACGTGGCGGTCGATCTGCGCCGCTCTTCGCCCACCTTCGGTCAATGGGCCGGTGTCGTCCTTTCGGCTGAAAACCAGCGCATGTTCTGGGTGCCCCCCGGCTTCGCACATGGTTTCCTTACCCTGTCCGAGTCGGCCGATTTTCTCTACAAGGCCACCGACTACTACGCTCCGGAGCACGAGCGCTCGATTTTCTGGGACGATCCCGAACTCGCAATCGACTGGCCGCTGGAAACGATCGGAACCCCCACACTCGCGGCCAAGGACGCCGCCGCACCATGCTTCAAGGACGCCGAGGTCTATCCATGACACGCCTCCTGCTGACCGGCATCCGTGGTCAAGTCGGCTTTGAGTTGCAGCGTTGCCTGCAACCGCTAGGTACGGTAATGGCTCTCGATCGTGGTTGTTTCGACCTGACTAACCCGGACCGGATCTGTAGTGTATTGCGAGAACTGAAACCGGCCATCATCGTCAACCCTGCGGCCTACACGGCTGTCGACAAGGCCGAAAGCGAAGACGATCTCGCCATGGCGATCAATGGCACCGCTCCCGGCATCCTGGCCGAAGAAGCGAAATGCCTCGACGCACTGTTGATCCACTATTCGACCGACTATGTGTTCGATGGCAAAAAACAGGCTCCCTACGAAGAAGGCGATCCAACCGGCCCACTCAGCGTTTACGGGCAGAGCAAGCTGGCTGGCGAACAGGCCATTCGGGAGAGCGGATGCCGGCACCTGATTTTTCGTACCAGTTGGGTCTATGGCCTGCGCGGCCAGAACTTTCTGCGCACCATGCTCCGATTGGCCCGGGAGCGGGATGAACTGCGTGTCGTCGCCGATCAGTTTGGCGCACCTAACTGGAGCCGGATGATTGCAGAAACGACTGCTCTGGCGCTTTCAAGGCACATCGGCCAGACAGGCATCTATCATCTGACAGCAGGAGGATTCACCTCATGGCATGGGTTCGCAGAGGCAATCGTCGGGATCGCACAGCAGCATGGCATGCTTGAGAAGTCTCCGACAGTACGCCGTCTCGCTACCACCGACTTTCCCACCCCAGCCATACGCCCGGGAAATTCCCGCCTGAACTGCTCGCGCCTGCTGCAGGACTTCAACCTCGCATCACCCGATTGGCGTAAGGAACTCGAATTGTGCCTAGCTTCGTCGTAGATATGTGTGCAACCGTTGACCCTAGCAAGGTATCTGTAGCATAATGCTTGCTTCGACGCGGGGTGGAGCAGTCTGGCAGCTCGTCGGGCTCATAACCCGAAGGTCGCAAGTTCAAATCTTGCCCCCGCAACCACCGACAAACTGAGCAAGGCCAACCACCCAGCGGTGGTTGGCCTTTTTCTATTACCAACGTCTTCATAGCAGGAATTTAATGGATACGAGCCCCACTGGTAACCTGATCGAAATCGAGAATCTTTGTTTTGGTTTTGGCGATAACCGCATACTGGATGGGCTGAACCTCACGATTCCACGGGGCAAGGTCGTCGGCATTCTCGGGGTCAGTGGTGCAGGAAAAAGCACGATCCTCAAGATGATAGGCGGACAATTACGGCCGGAGCGCGGCATGGTCCGCGTCGATGGTCAGACCGTGCATAAACTGGATAACAACGCGCTCTACCGGTTACGTCAATCGATGGGCATGATGTTTCAAGCCGGCGGATTATTCAGCGACCTCTCCGTCTATGACAATATTGCCTTTCCGATGCGGGAACTGACCGACCTGCCCGAGGAGATCATTCACGATCTGGTTGTGATGAAGCTGCATGCGGTCGGTTTGCGTGGCACGACCCATTTGATGCCGAACGAACTCTCAGGTGGGATGGCACGTCGTGTTGCTCTCGCACGTGCGATTGCCCTCGACCCTCTGCTGGCGATGTACGACGAACCATTTGCCGGACTGGATCCAATTTCCCTGAATGTGATCGCCGGACTGATTCGTAAGCTTAATGATGCGATCGGTACCACTTCGATCGTGGTGACCTACGATGTCCCCGAAACCCTCAAAGTAGTGGATTTCGCCTACTTTATCCATGGCGGGAAAGTTGTTGCCGCAGGTACGCCATCAGCACTTCGCGAGTCGACCGATCCCTCGGTCCGACAGTTCATCGATGCCAAGCCAGACGGCCCAGTGGCCTTCCACTATCCGAGTCCTAGTTACCAAAGTGACATGGGGGCAGGAACTTGAGGAACGATAATAGATTTTGAATCAAGGCGCTAGTGGAAAGCAAAGAGGATGTAACAATAAATGTTGCAGTGCACAATTTATTGTTATATAGTGGGGGTGTCACTACCCAATCACCTTCAGGAGTCTCACTATGTCGATCAATCTTGAGCAATTAGCCGCCTCCAACAAAGCCGCTGTCGATTCTCTGCTGTCTGTTGCGAATACCGCCTTGGCAACTGCCGAGCGAATTGCCGCCCTCAATCTGGGTGCTGCCCGTCATGCGCTGGAGGATTCCGCTTCCGCTACGAAAGCGATCCTTGAGGTCAAGAACACTAATGATGCAGTGGCTCTTCAGTCTTCCATGGTCAAGCCCGCCGTCGATAAGGCCGTTGATTATTCGCGTTCGCTGTATGAAATCTCCAGCGAATCGCAGCAGCAACTGACCAAGATGCTGGAAGCCCAGTATGCCGATTTCCAAAAACAGGTTTCTGGCCTGATCGCACAGGCCGCCAAGGTTGCTCCGGCTGGTTCTGAGACCATCGTCTCGGCCATGCAGAATGCCATCAACTCGGCCAATGCAGCCTTCGGCAACATGACTGCGATGACCAAGCAGATCACCGATGCGGCTCAAGCCAATGTTGCCGCCGCCATGTCTCAGGCTGCTGCCGTAACCACCAAGAAATCCAAGTAATTTTTCGTCTGCCCAACCCCTGCACAGCATAGAGTTTGTGCAGGGATTTTTTTCGCGGTAAGTTTGGGTATAGCTCAGCACTACCAGAGTGCCTGCCATTAAGAGCGGTAGCGTAACGACTTTTTAATTCGTGTATGATTCGGATGCGGTTTTCAGTACCGCAACAAAAAACCATGAAATAGATAGCCGCCGAAAAGGCCCTAGGGCCTTTTCGATTGTTGGGCCTCAGTGGCCCACCCTGACTGATAAACTTGAGTGAACGGGAATCCCTTGGAGAACGAAGTTAACTCGGCTCCTGTTCCCGCGCCGGCGATGTTCGATCCGCGGCGCCGGATACGCGAACTGCTGTCAATCCCTGAGCGCGATCGCACAGACGCCGAATGGGACGAGCTCAACGAACTGGAAATCCAGACTGCCCCGGGAAACCGGGCCGGTGGCAACCAGCCGTTCGGCTACACCAATAATGCCAACAAACCTGGCGGCGGTTTTCACTCAAAAAACCGGTCTAAGGGTAAGGGAAAACCAGGTGCCGGGCGTCCTTCTCAGCAGCAGGCCAAGCCCAACAACAAGCCGCCACGTCCCGCCGGTCCCGTGTAAAGACGGCTCTTCCGCCTGACCATCGTCAGCAGCACGCTTGTGACGCAACTCGTAATCGAACAGGCGCTGAATGGGTTGCAATTTGGCCTGATGCTTTTCCTGCTGGCGGCCGGGCTGACTCTCGTGTTTGGCATCATGGACATGATCAACCTGTCGCACGGCTCCCTCTATATGGGTGGCGCTTACTTGGGTGCGGCAGCAACACATGCCTCCGGATCATTCCTGATCGGCATGCTTACCAGCATGGCAGGCATGGCCGTGATAGGCGTGCTGCTGGAAATCACGCTGTTACGCAAACTGTATCAGCGCGATCACCTGGTTCAGGTTCTGGCCACCTTCGCCCTGATCCTCATCGCCAACGAAGTAGTCAGAATGTTATGGGGGTCAAAACCTTTGATGTTGAATCCCCCGGCGAACCTTGCTGGTCCGGTCGAGCTACTCGGCTTCAGTTACCCGGCCTATCGTCTGCTCATCATTGCCGTGGGAATTACGGTTGCGGGATTACTCTACCTGCTGGTCACCCGCACACGTACCGGGATGTGGGTGCGAGCCGGCGCATCGAACCGCGAGATGGCAGAAGTGCTTGGCATCAATGTGCGCAGGTTATTCACCGGCGTCTTTGCGCTCGGCGCCGCGTTGTGTGCCCTTGCCGGCATACTGCTGGGGCCGTTGCTGGCAGTGCAGGTCGGCATGGGCGAAAGCATCCTGATCCTGTCCTTTGTCGTCATCGTCATCGGCGGCATCGGCTCAATCCGCGGCGCACTGATCGGCAGCCTGTTGGTGGGCAGCGTCGATACGCTGGGACGCGCCCTGCTGCCAACGCTGTTGCGGAGTGTGACTGCGCCTGAAATCGCCAGACAGCTCGGGCCGGCAATCGCATCGATTCTGATTTACCTGCTGATGGCCGGCATCCTGTTCTGGCGCCCGCAGGGACTGTTCCCGGCCCGCGGATGAAACGGTCACGCCGGATCGTTCTTGAAGCCTGCCTCCTGCTGGCCGCCATCGTCCTGCCGCTGATTCTGCAGGCACTGGGCGAGGATTTCTACATCAGCTTTGCCACCCGCCTGCTGATCTTCGCCCTCGCCGCCACCAGCCTCAACTTCATCGTGGGCTATGGTGGCATGGTCGCCTTCGGTCATGCTGCCTTTTTCGGACTGGGCGCCTATGTCGTTGCCTTCCTCATGGTGGCAGGCGTAACCTCGGCATGGATCGCTTGGCCAGTCGCACTGGGCGTGACAGCACTGGCTGCAATAGTAATCGGAGCAATATCGCTGCGTACCCGCGGCGTGTACTTCATCATGATTACCCTGGCGTTCGCCCAGATGATCTATTACTCGATCATTTCCTTGCAGGTGGCGGGAGGCGATGATGGCCTGCCACTGATCCAACGATCCACCCTGAGCCCGTTCGATCTTGCCGACGATACAACGCTTTACTGGACGACACTCTCGCTGCTAGCCGCGTGTCTCCACGCTCTGCAGCATATCAGTCATTCCCGCTTTGGCCGCGCACTGGCCGGTTTGCGGCAGAACGAGGTACGCATGGAGGCGCTGGGTTATCCCGTGTTCCGGCTGAAACTGGTTTGCTTCGTCGTCGGCTCGACCATCGGCGGGCTGGCCGGTGCATTACTCGCCAACCAGAACGGTCTGGCCAGCCCCAGCCTACTTTACTGGACTCAATCCGGCATGCTGCTGGTCATGGTGATACTGGGCGGCGTCGGCTACCGTTATGGTGGCGTAGTCGGCGCCATTACCCTGCTGGGTCTGGAGGAGGTACTAGGACGCTTCACCGAGTACAGCCACTTTTTCATCGGTCTCGTCCTGCTTGCCATCGCCCTGTTCTCACCCGGCGGATTGGCTAGCCTGCGAGGACAGCGGCAGTGATCACCCTCCTGCAAACTATTGACCTGAAACGCCATTTCGGCGGTTTATGGGCCTCCAACGGAGTCGATCTGAGCGTCGAAAGCGGAGAAATCCACGCATTGATCGGCCCCAATGGTGCAGGCAAGACGACCCTGATTCACCTGATCTCCGGTACGCTGCAACCGGATGCCGGGCAACTGGTTTTCGACGGCCACGACATCTCACGGCAAAACATGCACCAGCGGGTAGCCTTGGGCATTACGCGCTCCTACCAGATCACCCAGATATTTCCGCAACTCTCCCTGCTTGAGAATGTCAGGCTGGCCGTACAGGCCCGCCAGCATGAGTGGGGATCGAGTTTCCGCTTCTGGCGTCCCGCCAGCGCCGAATTTTCGATGATTGAGGAAGCTGAGGAATGGCTCGGTCGTGTCGGCCTCGCCGAAGCCGCAGGTCAATTGGCCTGCAATGTCTCGCATGGCGAGCGGCGGGCGCTCGAACTCGCCATGGCGCTGGCCACGAAGCCCCGCTTGCTGCTGCTTGATGAACCAATGGCTGGCATGGGGCCGGAGGAATCGGAACACATGGCCGCGCTGATCAGTTCACTAAGGGGGGAACGGACGGTGCTGCTGGTCGAACATGACCTTGACATCGTCTTTCGGCTGGCCGACCGGATCTCGGTACTGGTCGCCGGACGCGTTCTGCTCACCGACATACCGACTATAGTGCGCGCGCATCCCGAAGTGCGGCAGGCCTATCTGGGCGACGAGGTCGCATGAGCACGCTTCTCGACATCCGCCATGTCGCCGCCGCCTACGGCGAAAGCCAAGTTCTGTTCGACATCAGCCTTGCCATCGGCGAGGGTGAAGTCGCTACCCTGCTAGGGCGCAACGGCATGGGAAAAACCACAACCATTCGTGCCATCTGCGGGTTCATCCCACTATCCGCCGGCTGTATCGAGTTTTCAGGGGCCACCATCGCCGGAGATCGTCCTGCCCAGATCGCCAAACGGGGCATCGCGCTGGTTCCGGAGGGCAGGCAGATCTTTCCGAACCTGACCGTTAAGGAACACCTTCTCGCCTTTGCAGCCAATCGTTCCGGCAACCGTGATCCATGGACTGTCGCAAAGGTTTTCAGCGTGTTCCCGCAACTGGCAGAGCGGGCTAACCATTTGGGAAATCAGCTATCCGGCGGCGAGCAGCAAATGCTTGCGATCGGTCGCGCGCTCACCACCAACCCCCGCCTGCTGATTCTTGACGAGGCCACCGAAGGATTGGCTCCCTTGATCCGAGAAGAAATCTGGCACTGTCTCGCCAGCCTGCGTGCCGTCGGCCAGACCATCCTGGTGATCGACAAGTATGTCCAGCGCTTGATCAACCTTGCCGACCACCACACAATCATCGAAAAGGGCCGGGGAGTCTGGCAGGGTAGTTCAGCCGCCCTTGATGCCGACCATGGCATCTGGCATCGTCATCTCGGTGTCTGAATGAAAAACGCCGTCCTGCCAGCGCCAACTTTACGCATCCTCTGGTGGTTGCCGCGCCTGGCTTTCCTATTGTTCGTGGCCGGTGTCGGAGCGCTGCTTTGGTTCTCGGACAAGAGCGAACGGGAGGAGCAGCGGGCTACGCTGATCAGCGACATGCTCTGGCTGGAGCAGAATATGCGTTTCCTGCTCAGCCACAACGAAGAACTGCTTGGACGCTTCGATCCACAGCGCATCGATCTGCCTGATGTCTTCGATGCCCATGCCCGCGCCCTGCTTGCCAACAATACCGGCATTCGTCAGGTGATCTGGCTAGATCGCAGCCATAAGTCACGCCATGCAATGCCCGCCCCGACCGATAGCGTCATGGTCGGCGAGGGCCAGTCGCCGGTACCGATGCCGTCCTTGAGCCAACTGGCCCAATCGCTGGGACATGCCGTATATAGCCCGGCCTACCCGATCGCCCAAGACGACTGGCAATTCGAAGTTCACTTGCCGGTTTTTCGGGCGGGCCAGATCGCCGGCACAGCCGTGGGAATCTATTCCATTCGGCGTCTACTGGATGACACCGTTCCGTGGTGGCTGGCCGAACGTTATCGCATCGCCATCATCGATCAGTCACAGAAAGAATTGGGCGTGCGTTCCAAAGTCGATCCGATCGATCCCGGCAACGAATATCAGATGCAGTTCGATCCACCCGGCCAGGGTCTGATCCTGCGAGCTCTGCCCTACTCGACACCAACACCACTTGCCGGTCGCCTGATATCAGCAGCCCTCGTCCTGCTGGCGATTCTCTTCGCTTCCAGCCAGTGGGCCTTGCGTCGCCATGTCCAGCGCCGGCTCGCAGCTGAATCCGCGTTGCAAAATGAAGTTGCCTTCCGCAAGGCAATGGAGGATTCGGTACAGACCGGCCTACGCGCACGGACGCGTGAAGGCGAGATCACCTATGTGAATCCGGCGTTTTGCCGCATGGTCGGCTGGTCCGCCGAGGAACTGATCGGTCACCTCCCGCCGATGCCCTACTGGGCTGAGGAATTTCTCGACGAAACGAGGCACATGCATGCCATGGTGCTAGCCGGGGAAGCGCCGGCCGAGGGCTTTGAAATCAAGTTCAAGCGCCGCAACGGAGAATTGTTCGACGCACTGATTCACGAGGCACCGCTGATCGACAGTGACGGCCAACATACGGGCTGGATGGGATCGGTCATCGACATTACCGAGCGCAAACGAACCGCCGAAGTGGGACGCCAACAGGAAGAGCGGCTACAGGCCAGCGCACGACTAATCACCATGGGGGAAATGGCATCCAGCTTGGCCCACGAACTCAACCAGCCCTTGTCAGCCATTTCGAGCTATGCAACAGGATGTCGCAACCTTATTGCCACTGGACAGTCTAGTGTCGAGATCGATGCCGCGCTAGCAAAATGCCAGGAGCAGGCACACCGGGCCGGACGCATCATTCGCCGCATTTACGAATTCGTGCGCCGTCATGAACCCAAGTCGGAAGCCTGCCATATCGATGCCCTGCTGGCCGACCTGATCACTCTCATTGAGGCCGATGCCAGTCGCCAGCAGGTCAGGATCATCCGCACCGTTGCCCCTGCTCTACCGGTGATTCAGGGTGATGGCATACTGCTGGGCCAGGCGATCCTGAACCTGATCAAAAACGGCATTGAGTCGATGCGACAAACCGAAGAGGGCCAGCGGATACTGAGCGTTGCAGCTCATCAGAGCAACCAGCAGGTTGTCATCACGATAGCTGACCGTGGCTGCGGCATTTCGAGCGAAGCCGTAGCACAACTTTTCGAACCTTTCTACACGACAAAAAGCGAGGGGTTGGGCGTCGGCCTGAATATCTGTCGCTCAGTCGTCGAGGCTCACCACGGCCGTCTCTGGTTTGAAGCCAACCCGGAAGGTGGAACACGCTTCTTCATTGCCCTGCCATTCGGGAAGACATGAATCCGTCCCAAGCCTATCTGGTCGATGATGATGCAGCTATTCGGGATGCCTTGGGCTGGCTACTTGGCACGCGCGGGGTTACAACGCAATCCTGGTCTTCAGCCGAATCCTTCCTTGGGGATTACCGTCCGGCAATGAGCGGCTGTCTTATCCTCGACATCCGGCTTGGCGGAATGACCGGAATAGAACTGCATGAGCGACTCCTCGCTGCTGGATGCGTCATGCCCGTGATTTTTCTCACCGGTCACGGCGACGTGCCCCTCGCTGTCAAGACGCTCAAGCGGGGCGCCTTCGATTTCATCGAAAAACCTTTAAATGACAATGAGTTGGCCAACCGGGTGATTGAGGCCCTGAAGTTCGAGGAAAGTCGGCGCTGGCAGGACGCCGACAAGGCGAAAGTCGAGCAAAACCTGGCGACACTGACCGACCGGGAACGAGAGGTCATGGCCTGCATACTGGCCGGTAAACTCAACAAGATCATTGCGGATGAATTGCAGATTGCGATGCGGACCGTCGAGGTCCATCGTGCCCGCATTTTCGAAAAGATGAGGGTGCGCTCAGCTGTCGAGTTAGCTCAGCGGATATCCCTCGTGGCACCAGCAGGTTCGAGGTAAATCTTTCTGCGCCAACGCCGGAGTTGCTGCGTTCCAATAACGACGATGGGGTAGCGATCATCCGCAGCCTCCAATAGCTGCCGCACCCCCTCGCGCAGGCGTGCCTCGCTTGGAATCATGAATCCATGCCGAACCAACAAATAACGTAGGGCGTTGCGCGCACGAGCTTCATCCAAATCCACCAGACAGGCAAGTTCTATTGGAAATACCGTAGCTCCCCCCAAGTCTAGACGGGCTAGTGCATCAAGCAGTTCCTGTGCTTCGGCAAATCTGGCAGCGGCCGCTGCCAGATTTTTCGTTACTGCAGGAAAACGCTGCCTGAAGACAGGAAGAACGCCATGTCTCAGGAAGTTACGGGAATGGCGGATATCGGCATTGCTTTCATCCTCACACCAGACGAGTCGATGCCGGTCCGCATATGCGGCAATGACCTCCCGTCCGATTGACAACCAGGGCCGCAAGAGTCGGCCATTGCGTTCCCGCATGGCAGCGGCGCCGGCAATGCCCGTACCACGCAGGAGGTTGAACAGCAGGGTTTCTGCCTGGTCATCGCGATGGTGAGCAAGCATCAGGGCATCTGCAGCGATACCGGCAAATACCTCATGGCGGGCACGCCGGGCTGCCGCTTCTAGTCCGTCTTTCGATGTGCGCTCGACCTTGACGCACACCGCGTCGTAGGAAACTGACAGGTCTGAGCAGTAATCCCTGCACAAGGCTTCCCACTCAGGGGCTGACGAACTGATGCCGTGATTGACATGGATGGCCGATAGCCCGAAGGCCAGTCCGCCTCTGTTACGCAGGCCGGCGAGAACATGCAGGAGGGAAACAGAATCAAGCCCCCCCGACAGGCCAACGGCCACTTGGCCTTCAGTCCGTACATGACGAACCAGAGTTGCGGTTACTGCTGCAACGAGAGGGTAGTCTGCGTTATCAATGTTCGGTGACTTCCTTGAACTTGCCATAACTCATGAGGCGTTGATAACGCCGCTCAACAAGTTCTTCAACGGAAAGTCCTTGTATCTGGCGCATGATATCCTGTAGTGCCTTTTTGAGCGACTGGGCTGCAACACGGGGGGCGCGATGCGCACCGCCGGGCGGTTCATTAACCACCCGGTCGACCAACCCCATCGCCTTAAGGCGCGTCGCAGTAATACCAAGCGTTTCGGCAGCATCGGCCGCCCGTTCGGCACTTTTCCAGAGAATCGACGCACACCCCTCCGGAGAAATAACCGAGTAGGTCGAGTACTGCATCATCAGCACGACATCGCCAGCAGCGATCGCCAATGCGCCGCCCGAACCACCCTCGCCGATCACGGTACAGAACAGTGGCACTTTGAGTTCAGTCATCTCGAAGAGATTGCGGCCGATCGCCTCCGACTGGCCCCGCTCCTCTGCGCCAATACCCGGATACGCACCGGGTGTATCGATGAACGCGAACACTGGAATGCCGAACTTCTCGGCAAGCCGCATCATCCGCAAGGCTTTTCGATACCCCTCGGGACGGGGCATACCAAAATTGCGCTGGATTTTTTCCCTGGTGTCTCGGCCTTTCTGATGACCAATGACCATACAGGACTGTCCATTGAAACGCGCCATGCCCCCGACAATCGCTTGATCGTCGGCAAATGCCCTATCCCCATGCAACTCGACAAAGTCGGTAAACATCAGTTCAACGTAATCGAAGGTATAGGGGCGCTGCGGATGTCTGGCCACCATGGCAATCTGCCAAGGGGTCAGTCTGCCATAGATGTCTTTGACGAGGGATGCACTCTTCGTTTCGAGACGGCTGATTTCATCGGATATATCGACAGCAGAATCATCTTGAACAAAACGGAGTTGTTCGATCTTGGATTCAAGTTCGGCAATCGGTTGCTCAAAGTCGAGGAAAGTCGTTTTCATGGGTTCGGATTCTACCGAAGCACAAACGCAAACGCCCCTGACATTTATAAGTCAGGGGCGTTTTATTTTGGGGAGGGGG
>JACDZI010000003.1 GCA_013426785.1 Rhodocyclaceae bacterium
TTGCGATGGGAGATTTACGAGCAGAAATCATGCCTACTGAAATAGGCTCTTAGTCCAGATGAACTTATAACCTAAACGAACCCATATTTATGATTTTCCTTTGTGTGTATGGCAGTTAGAGCACCAAGACGAACCTTACCGGAATCCAGTTAATTACTCGCGTCAAGTAAGTCACGTTGTCGGCAGCAGGCGCGCGATGCGCGCGCCGCGCTGCGGGTCGGCCTCCGGCCGCCAGTTTTCCAGCAATTCCGCCACCATTTCCGGCCGGTTACACACCGGCATCATGTCGCAGCCGGCCGCCCAGGCCGCCTGCGCGCGGCCGACGATGCCGCCGGCGACGCTGGCGCCTTCCATCGACAGGTCGTCGCTGAAGATCACCCCGGCGTGGCTGAATTCTTTGCGCAGCTTGCCGATCCAGACCGGCGAGAAGCCGGCCGGCCGGTCATCGACCTGTGGATAGATCACATGGGCCGGCATCACCGCATCCAGCTTGAGTTCGCGATAAGGCAGCAGATCGTCGGCCAGTTCGTTCCATGAGCGCTCATCGACGGGAATGGCCAGGTGCGAATCCGCCCTGACGAAGCCGTGGCCGGGGAAATGCTTGCCGCAGCTGGCCATGCCGGCCGCGCGTAACCCCTCGATCAGAGCGCCGGCCAGTTCGACCACCACTTTGGGATCGCGGTGGAAAGCCCGGTCGCCGATCACGCCGCTGGCACCGTAATCGAGGTCGAGCACCGGGGTGAAGGACAGATCGACGCCGCAGGCACGCAGTTCGGCCGCCAGCGTGACACCGATGTCGCGGGCTGCGGCCACTGCCGTGTCGGGATCGCGATCCCAGGCTTCGCCCAGCGTACGCATCGGCGGCAGACGGGTAAAGCCCTCGCGACAGCGCTGAACGCGACCGCCTTCGTGGTCGATGGCGATCAGGAGCGGCGGCGCGCGCAGCGCATGGATTTCGGCGCAGAGCGCGGTCAATTGGCCAGGATCGGCATAGTTGCGGGCGAACAGGATCACCCCGCCGACGAGGGGATGACACAGGGTCTCGCGATCGACTGCGGTGAGTTCCATGCCAGCCACATCGACCATCAGGGGACCGTAACTCATGTTGCCTCCACAACCACGAAGGCCAGCGCATGCTCGGCCTCGTCGCTCAACGACAGATGGGCGACGAGCTTACGGCTATCGATCCATGCCGCGAGTTCGGCAGAGTAGGAAAACGCCGGCTTGCCGAGTTCGTCATGGGTAACCGCGATGGCCGGCAGCAGCACGGGTGCGCGGATGCCGGTGCCGAGTGCCTTGCCGAGCGCCTCCTTGGCGGCAAAGCGCTTGGCCAGAAAGCGTGCCGGATCGCTGCTGGCAGCACAGGCAGCGCGTTCTTCGGGCGCCAGCAGTTTGTCGAGCGCCCGTTCGCCATAACGCTGCCAGAGGTCGCTCATGCGCGCGTCGGCCACCAGGTCGGTGCCGATCCCGTGGATCATGAACGGATCAGGCGTTTCATCTCGCGCACAGCCTCGCGCAGGCCGACGAACACCGCGCGGCTGACGATTGAATGGCCGATGTGCAGTTCGCGCACATTGGGCAAGGCGGCGATCGGCTGCACGTTGCTGTAGTTGAGCGCGTGGCCGGCATTGAAGCGCATGCCCAACTCGACGATGGCCGAGCCGGCAGCGCCGACTTTTTGCAGTTCGGTTTGGGCGGCGGCGCTCTCGATGTCGCGCCCGCCTGCGTAAAAAGCATGGGCATAGGGACCGGTATGGATCTCGCACGCCTGCGCACCCACGCGGGAACTCGCCTCGACCTGCTGCAGGTCGGCATCGATGAACAGGCTGACGAAGATGCCGGCGTCCCGCAGTCGCTGCACGACGTTTTTCATGCGGGCCTCCTGCCCGGCCACATCAAGCCCGCCTTCGGTGGTGACTTCGTGGCGCCCTTCGGGAACGAGGGTGCACATTTCCGGCTTCAGGCGGCAGGCGATGCCGACCATCTCGTCGGTGGCCGCCATTTCGAGGTTGAGTTTGACCTGCACGTTCTGCCGCAGCAGTTCCACATCGCGGTCGACGATGTGGCGACGGTCCTCGCGCAGGTGCACGGTAATGCAATCGGCCCCGCCCAGTTCCGCCTCGACGGCCGCCCAGACCGGATCAGGTTCATAGGTGCGCCGCGCTTGGCGCAGGGTGGCCACGTGGTCGATATTCACGCCGAGATCGATCATGTTCTTGCTCCGTCAAACGTCCTGCAATTCTATGAACACGCGCCGCGTTTGCAGCGCCTGTCCGTTCAAGTGATGCGACAACATCTGTCGCATCAGAAGTTTGGATTCTGCCTGTGTGCGGGGATCGGCATAGTCGTCTGCCGCCATGTCGAGCAGGGTCTTCCCCGCCAGGGTCTGCCCGGTTTCGTCATCCACCACCCGGACGGCGCCATTTTCTACCAGATAGCGATAACGCACAGCCGCTTCGACCGGATCGCCGGCGGCATCCCGCGCGAGCGTCATGCCATAACCCAGTTCGGCCAGCAGCGCTTTTTCGAAACGGCGCAACTCCATCGTTTCGGTGGCCCCGGTGGAAATGGCCTGCAAGGCGACAGCATAGGCGTCGTAGAGCTGCGCATGCGGATCCTCGCGCGGCAGCAGCTTGAGCAGCAATTCGTTCAGGTAATAGCCCAGCAGCAGCGCTTCGCCATTCAGGAAAGGCATGCCGCCAAGCCATTCCGCCTTCGCCAGCGTCTTGACCTCGCCACTACCGAACCAGCCCAGTTCGAGCGGCTGGAAGGCCAGCAACATGCCACGCAAGGCCGAGCGCGGGCGGCGCGCACCACGCGCCAGCAAGGCCAGCCGCCCATGCTCGCGGGCGAAGATTTCGACGATCAGGCTGGTTTCGCTGAACGGATAGGCATGGAGCAGGAAGGCTGCCGCCCCGTCGATGCGCTGACGCACGGCATTCATTCGTAACCGAGGCTCTTGAGCGCACGCTCGTCGTCGGTCCAGCCGCTTTTGACCTTGACCCAGGTTTCGAGAAAGACCTTGCCGCCGAACAGGCGCTCCATCTCCTTGCGCGCATCGGTGGCGATACGCTTCAGCCGTTCGCCGCCCTTGCCGATGACGATGGCCTTGTGGGCGTCCTTGTCGACAATCACGGCGGCATGGATGCGACGCATGTCGCCCTCCTCCTCGTACTTCTCGATCTCGACCGCGATGCCGTAGGGCAGCTCCTCGCCGAGATTGCGAAACAGCTTTTCGCGCAGCAGTTCGGCGGCCAGAAAACGTTCGGAGCGGTCGGTGAGGTCGTCCGCGGCGAAAATCGGTTCGGATTGCGGCAGATATCCGGCCACAACCTGCAGCAGGCGATCGAGGTTCTGACCCTTTTCCGCACTGATCGGCACGATTTCAGCAAAACGCTGCTGTTCAGCCAGCATGGCCATGAAGGGCAACACGGCATTGCGGTCAGCCAGCTGGTCGATCTTGCTTACCACCAGCACGATGGGCGTCTCAGTCGGCAGCCGGGCCAGCACCTCGCGGTCCGCCGGACGCCACTGGCCGGCTTCGACAAGGAACAGCACCACGTCGATATCCGCCAGCGCGCCCGATACCACGCGATTCATGGCACGGTTGAGCGCGTTGCGATGCCGGGTCTGGATGCCCGGCGTATCGACGAAGACGTATTGGCAAATATCGTTCGTCAGGATGCCATGGATGCGGTGGCGCGTCGTCTGGGCTTTCTTCGAGGTGATGCTGACCTTGGCACCGACCAGACTATTCATCAGGGTCGACTTGCCGACGTTCGGCCGGCCGACGATTGCCACATACCCGGCCCGGAAGCCGTTTACTGCTTCATTCATGAGGCGTTCAACCTTTCCAGTGCCGCCTGCGCGGCCTGTTGCTCGGCAATGCGCCGACTGCTGCCGCTGCCGTTCACCCGCAGATCGACCGCCGGAATCTCGCAGGCGACCTCGAAGGTCTGGGCGTGGGCTTCGCCATGGGTGATCAACAACACATAATTGGGCACCGGGAGGCGACGTGCCTGTAGCCATTCCTGCAAGGCCGTCTTGGCATCCTTGCCCGTATCGTTCGGGTCGATCTGCTCCAATCGGGTCCGATAGAGTTGCCCGATGACGCCTTGCGCCGACGTGAAACCGGATTCCAGATAAATCGCACCAACGATCGCTTCGAGGGTATCGGCGAGGATCGATGGCCGGCGAAAACCACCACTCTTCAATTCGCCCTCTCCCAGGCGCATGACATCGCCCAGAGAAAGTCGGGCCGCAATCTCGGCCAACGACTCCTGACGAACCAGATTGGCCCGCAGTCGGGACAACTCCCCTTCCTTGAGATGCGCAAAGCGCTGGTAAAGTAGGGTCGCGACCACGCAATTCAGTATGCTGTCGCCCAGAAACTCGAGCCGCTCGTTGTGAGGCGAGGAATGACTGCGATGGGTAAGCGCCTGCCGCAGCAGTTCAGGCCGGCTGAAGCGATACCCTAATGCCTTCTCCAGCCGTTCCGCGTGGTTCACTCCTGGGACGACCCCTGGAAGTCGAGGAGCAGGCTGACGTTGGCAAACAGGGGAACACGACGCTCATAGGCAAAGGAAACCACCACATCGCCGCTTTCCTTGGACACGTCGAGATCCTCGGCTTTGATCGCGGAAATATTGTCAATGTCCGCCTGCCGGTCAAAAGCCTTGCGCACGTCGGCCACGCTATTTTTCGCGTCGGGATCATTGGAAATCGTCTTGAGCGCTTTTTTGATCAGTAGAAATTCGATGTACTCCGGACCCACTTTCATGCCCAGCAACGCGATGAAGACAACCACGGCCAAGGTCATCAGCAGACCGGAAAGACTGACGCCCATTTGTCTTTTTTTCATGTCATCTCCATCATTCAGCGAAAGCTGCCGATGCGCTTCATATCGCCAAAATTGAACCAGACAAAAAACGCTTTCCCGACCAGATTTTCTTCGGGAACGAAGCCCCAGACCCGACTGTCCTGGGAGTTGTCACGATTGTCGCCCATCATGAAATAGTGCCCGGACGGCACCTCGCAGACCACGCCTTCGGTATTGTAGAGGCAATTATCCCGCTGGGGAAACTGCATCACGTAGGGCACGTGGAGCGGTGCATCTTCCTCGATCAGCAACATGTGCTCGACATCAGCAAGCTTTTCCGTATAGCGCGGCGTATAGAGCATGCGTTCCGGATCGAAATAGTCAACCGCCTTTTCGACCGCTACCGGCTGGCCATTGATGGTCAGCCGCTTGTTGAGGTAGGCAACACGATCGCCCGGCAGACCGACGACACGCTTGATGTAGTCGAGCGAAGGATCGGGGGGGTAGCGGAATACCACCACGTCGCCACGTTGTGGCGAACCCAAGTCGATGATTTTCTTGTTCAGAACGGGCAAGCGGATGCCGTAGGAGAATTTGTTGACCGCGATGAAATCGCCGACCAGCAGCGTGGGAATCATCGATCCGGAAGGAATCTTGAACGGCTCGACGATGAACGAACGCAGCAAGAAAACGATCAGGATCACCGGGAAGAAGCTCGCGCCGTACTCGACCCAGACGGGTTCCTTGGCACCCGGACCCCGTCGCAGGCGGAAGACGAAATGATCCGCTACCCACAGTGCGGCACTCACCAGTAGCAACAGGAACAGAATCAAGGCAAAGTTCATCTCGTCACCGTTTATTTATCACCGACGCGCAGGACGGCCAGGAAGGCTTCCTGCGGAATTTCGACACTGCCGACCTGCTTCATGCGCTTCTTGCCGGCCTTCTGCTTTTCCAGCAGTTTCTTCTTGCGCGTAATGTCCCCGCCATAGCACTTGGCCAGCACGTCCTTGCGCATCGCCTTGACGTTCTCGCGGGCGACGATGGTCGAGCCGATCGCCGCCTGGATCGCCACATCGTACATCTGGCGCGGGATCATCTGGCGCATCTTGGCGGCCAGTTCCCGGCCGCGATAGGGTGCGTTGGCGCGATGCACGATCAGCGACAGGGCATCCACCTTCTCACCATTGATCAGCACATCCAGCTTGACCACATCGGCAGCCCGATATTCCTTGAATTCGTAATCCAGCGATGCATAGCCGCGCGACACCGACTTCAGCTTGTCGAAGAAGTCCATCACCACTTCGGCCATCGGCATGTCGTAGGTGAGTTGCACCTGCCGACCGTGGTAAGCCATGTTGACCTGCGATCCGCGCTTGCTTTCACACAGCGTGATCACGGCCCCCAGATATTCCTGCGGCACGAAGATCTTGGTCGTGATGATTGGTTCGCGGATTTCCTCGGTCTTCTGGATTTCCGGCAATTTGGCCGGATTCTCGACCTGCACCATGGTGCCATCGCGCAGCAACACCTCATAAACGACCGTCGGCGCCGTGGTGATCAGGTCCTGGTCGAACTCCCTTTCGAGGCGTTCCTGGACGATTTCCATGTGCAACAGGCCGAGGAAACCGCAACGGAAACCGAAACCCAGTGCCTGCGAGACTTCCGGTTCGTAATGCAGCGAGGCATCGTTCAGTTGCAGCTTCTCCAGCGCATCGCGCAGGCCGTCGTACTGGTTCGACTCGACCGGATAAAGGCCAGCGAATACCTGCGACTTGATTTCCTTGAAACCGGGCAAGGCCTCGGTGGCCGGCCTGTCAAACAGAGTGACGGTATCGCCCACCTTGGCGGCCTGAAGTTCCTTGATGCCGGAGATGATGAAGCCCACCTCGCCCGCGCGCAGTTCGGCACGGGATTGCGACTTAGGCGTAAACACGCCGACCTGTTCGCACAGATGCACCGTACCCCTCGCCATCAGCTTGATCTTGTCCCTGGCCTTCAACATGCCGTCGACCATGCGCACCAGCATGACGACCCCGACGTAGTTATCGAACCAGGAATCGATGATCAACGCTTTCAGCGGCGCCTCGTCATTGCCGCGCGGTGCGGGCACGCGGGCGATCACGGCTTCGAGGATGTCGTCGATACCCATGCCGGTCTTGGCCGAACAGGGGATCGCCTCGGTGGCATCGATGCCGATGACCTCCTCGATTTCCTCGCGAGCGCCGTCCGGGTCGGCCTGTGGCAGATCCATCTTGTTGAGCACGGGCAACACTTCGACCCCGAGTTCGATGGCGGTATAGCAATTCGCCACCGTCTGTGCTTCGACACCTTGCGAGGCGTCGACCACCAGCAGCGCGCCCTCGCAGGCCGACAGGCTGCGCGATACCTCATAGGAAAAATCAACGTGACCCGGTGTGTCGATCAGGTTCATGTTGTAGACCTGACCGTCCCGCGCCTTGTAACTGAGGGCCGCAGTCTGGGCCTTGATCGTGATGCCGCGCTCGCGCTCGATATCCATCGAATCGAGCACCTGCTCGGACATTTCACGATCCGAGAGGCCACCACAGCGCTGGATGATGCGATCGGCCAGCGTGGATTTGCCGTGGTCGATATGCGCGATGATGGAAAAATTTCTGATGTTCTGCACGAAATAAAGGCGCCTGGAAGCAGCGCCTTGGAAAAAGTAAAGACGGATTCTAGCTCAGTCCCGCCCTCCCTTGATCGTGACGAAGGTCTGGCTGTCGCCACGTTTCACCAGCAATGTGATGTTGCTGTCCTTGTCGCTTTTGGCCAGCAGGCCGTTGAACTGCTCGATGGTCCGCACCTCGGTCTGCGTGCCGCGCTGGGTCAGCGCCAGAATGATGTCGCCCCGACGCAATTCGCCCCGACCGCCCTCGCGTACCTCATCGATCACGAGCCCGTGGCGTATGCCCAATTGGCGCTTCTGCTCGGCGGTCGGCTCGATCAGGACCAATCCCAGGCGATTGGCTGCGGCCGGCTCAGCCGACTTGCCACGCCGTCCGTTGCGGGCTGCCGGTTCATCCTGAATTTCTGCGACCGTGACGCTCAGGTCCCTGGCGACACCACCGCGCCAGACCTGCATCGCCGCCTTGGTGCCGGGTTTCGTATTGCCGACGATACGGGGCAGGTCGGATGACTGTCCGACCGCTTTGTCGCCGAAGCGCAGGATCACGTCACCGGCCTCGATGCCAGCCCTGTCCGCCGGACCGCTCTTTTCGACCGATGCCACCAATGCCCCCTGAACCTTGCCCAGGCCGAAGGAATCAGCCAGTTCCTTGGTCACTTCCTGGATCGCCACGCCGATGCGGCCGCGACTGATCTTGCCGGATGCGCGCAGTTGCGCCTGCACCTCCATGGCCACATCGATCGGAATGGCGAAGGCGATCCCCTGGTAACCGCCGGAGCGGCTGTAGATCTGCGAATTGATGCCGACGACCTCGCCCTTCATGTTGAACAGCGGGCCACCCGAGTTGCCGGGATTGATGGCAACGTCGGTCTGGATGAAGGGGACGAAGTTTTCCTGCGGCAGGGAACGACCCTTGGCGCTGACAATGCCGGCGGTAACGGTATTCTCGAAACCAAAAGGCGAACCAATCGCTGCTACCCACTCGCCAACGCGCAGCTTGGCGGGGTCGCCAAGACGCACCATCGGCAGGCCGCTGGCCTCGATCTTGATCAGCGCCACGTCGGTGCGCTTGTCGCTGCCGATCACCTTGGCCTTGAGTTCGCGCTTGTCGGTCAGCTTGACGACCACTTCGTCGGCGCCATCAACCACATGGGCGTTGGTCAGGATGTAACCATCCTGACTGATGATGAAACCGGACCCGAGCGACTTGTTCTCGAACTCGCGCGGCATGTTGGGGATGCCGGGCATGCGCGGACCGAAACGCTTGAAAAATTCGAAGGCGGGATCATCCTCGTCGAAGGGAAAGCCATGGTAGCGCTGCCCCAGCACCACCTGAGTGGTGCTGACATTGACCACCGCCCCACCCTGCTTTTCGGCCAGTTCCGCGAAGTCAGGCAGTACTTGTGCTTGGGCCAAGCCGATACCCAAAGCCACTAACACCAGGAATATCCATCTTTTCAACATGAATCAGCCCCCTTGGAAAATCAGTCAGGATTTTTCAACGCAATGGACAACATGGGTGCGGCATCCGGACAATCAAGCCGGCGGATCCGCAACAGGAAAAAACCGCATCCCAGGCCGAGCAGGACACCGACTACCGCAGCCATTTCGCTGCCTGTAAATTCAAGCGCCGCCATCGCCCCTGCCAGACCGAGCAAGAGGGGTATCCCATAAGCCGACCAGACCGACTTGAGAACCAGACCCTTTTCAGCACGGATCAGCACGGCATCGCCAGGGCGGGCGTGGATGTTGTTGGGAAAGCGCAGCAGCTTGCCGGTGCCATTGGCTTGCGTGCGGCAACCCTCCTTGCGTGCGCAGGCGCCACAGGGGCTGGCCACCTCGCGCGCCTCGACCCAGACATGATCGCCATCGATCCGCAGCACCCTGCCCTCGGTCTCGTTCATTTGCCCCGCACTCCAATTCCCTCGGCAAAATGCTTGACTGCGGCCGGTGGCACGTCGCCCATTACCACCAGTTTATGACCATCGACAACGCGTTTCACCACGCTGAGCGCCCCGTAGGATTGAATCCCGGTCTCGGACGGATCAGCCTCACGACCCTGTGGCGAGATAAAGACAGACAGGGCGGCGATTCCGTCGGTAAAGACCCAGTGAAGCATCTCCTGTGCATCGCCGGGTTCCTGCACCACGTTGCGACGCATCGCTGCCTGCCGCCGAAAACCCGGCAATTCGGCGCGAAACACCCAGGGTGCGTCATCCCGCAACTCCTGGGTCCGCGCCTGGCGCACCTGCCAGGCTTCCTTTTGGGCAATCGCGCCAACACCGGACTTCAGGGTATCGCTACCCGCCGGTTCGCCAATGCGCAACTCGGTGAAGGCCATCGATTCCAAGGACTCGCCGCGTTCATTGACCACCTCGGCCTTGAGCAACAGTCCACTGGCATTGTCGACCCAGAACTGATGGCCGTAACGCCAGCCATCGCGCGGTTCGAGCCGGATGACATGACTATCGAAGCCGGCGATGCGCCTGCCACCCGCCTTGCGGAGCAGGTAATGATCGCTCAGGCTCGCCAAGCTGGCTGGCAGTAGTGCGGGGAAAGCCCGTCGCGTACTGCGCTGCTCAACGATAACCAAGCGACTTTCCGGCAGATAGCACTTCACTTCGTCGTTATGCCGGATCACCTCACGCGGACTGCCATCCAGCACCTCCAGCCGCTCGGACTGGTTGCCACTGCTGGCGACATGAACAATGCGCGTAGTCTCGCTTTGAGTACCGTTGCGAAAAACATAGGTACCGCTATAGCTCAGCGTGTGCGCAGCTCCGGCCACCCGCTGTAGCCATTGCAACGCCTCAGGCTGGCCGGGCGCAACGCTCTGCTGGGCATGGACCGGGAACACGACAAGGCACGCCACCGCCCCCAAACAGGCTAACCTGAATGTACTCATGGGCTGACAGGTCTGCCGGTGAAGGCAACGGTACGCACATGCTCGGTGCTTTCCCCGAGACGAAAACTGGATGACTGGGTCTGATGGGCCAGCAGGTATTCGTTCATGTCATTGCGCATCGGGGACGTTTCCGCTGTGGCGACCACCGGCGCCGGCGCAGCGCGGCGTGCCTCGATAAAAGTCGGCGCTGGCGGGACGGCAAACAGCGCCAGCCAGCCGACCACAGCGATCCCAGCCACCGCAGCCGCCAGCGCCAGCAACGGGTGGTGCCGCTTCGTTTGCGGCAGGTTGCGTGGCGCCAGCACGACCGGCTCATCCTTGAGACGCGCCATCACGCAGGCCGTCATGTCAGTCGAAAGGGAAGACTCTTCACGCAAATGGTCTCCTATCAGCGCATAGGCCTGCCAGGCCGCACGCATTTCGCTGTCACGGACCGCTGTTTTCAGCAGCGGTTCGACAGCATGATCTTCGAGTTCATCATCGAAGAAAGCGGACAGTTCCGGCAGTTGCTTGCTCATATTGGCACCTCCACTTCACCACCTCTGATCGGGGGCGGTGTCCAGCAAGGGACGCAGGCGCTCGGCAATCGCCTCCCTGGCACGGAAGATCCGCGACCGCACCGTACCGATCGGGCAATCCATCACCTTGGATATCTCTTCGTAGGACAAGCCTTCGATCTCGCGCAGCGCAATCGCCGTCCGCAGGTCTTCGGGCAGGGCATCCATGGCGGCATTCACGGTTGCTCCGATCTGCCGGGACATGATGACACGCTCCGGGGTCTCGTCATCGCGCAGGAGATTGCTGCCGGCACTGTCATCGTCTTCGTCATCGATTACCTCGCTGACGGTGGGCATGCGCCGCCCCTGCGCCATCAGCCAGTTCTTGGCGGTATTGACGCCAATCCGGTAAAGCCAGGTATAGAAAGCGCTCTCGCCGCGGAAATTCGGCAAAGCGCGATAAGCCTTGATAAAGGCTTCCTGCGTCACGTCTTCCGCCTCGGACGGATCGCGCACCAGACGCATGACCAGCCGCAGCAGCTTGCGCTGGTATTTGGTGACCAACAGGCCAAAGGCCACCTGGTCGCCGGCCTGGGCTCGCTCTACCAGGATCAGATCGGCTTCGCGTTCTCCCATGGCACCCGGATGTCGTCTTTATTTTGCACAACGGTCCGAGTATAGCCGACAGCCGGCTACCGACCCTCCAATAACCTGATCCTGATCGTTGCACGCTGACCTATCCCCATAAGCAATGCAGCAGAGACAGGCAATATGCGATTTAGTTCCCTACCCCCGGTGTGGTCAAAGTCGCGTGATATAGTCGATCGCATCATGCCCAAACCGAACTACCTGCTGGATTTCGATCTGATTGTCGTCGGCAGCGGCCTCGCTGGGATGTCGCTCGCCCTGCGCCTCGCCGACACCCACCGCGTCGCTCTGATCACCAAACGGCTGATTGACGACTCCGCCACCAACTGGGCGCAAGGCGGCATTGCCGCCGTCCTCGATGGCACCGATTCGATCGAGTCGCACATCCAGGACACCTTCATCGCCGGAGCCGGACTTTGCGATCCGGGCGCGACCCGCTTTGTCGTGGAACACGGTGCCACCGCCATCGACTGGCTGATCGAGGAAGGCGTTCCGTTCACGCGCGACGACACCGGCTATCATCTGACCCGCGAAGGTGGCCACAGCAACCGGCGCGTCATCCACGTCGCCGACGCCACGGGCGCGGCCGTGCAGCAGACGCTCAGCGCCAAGGTCCGCGCCCACCCCGGCATCACGCTGCTTGAGAACCATATCGTCGTCGACCTCATCACCGGGGCAAAACTGGGTCTCAAATCCCAACGCTGCTGGGGCGCCTATGTGCTGGACATCACCCATGACCGGGTAGTCACACTGCGCGCCCCGAATACCGTGATCGCCAGCGGTGGTGCCGGAAAATCCTACCTCTACACCACCAATCCTGACACCGCCACGGGCGATGGCATCGCCATGGCCTGGCGGGCCGGCTGTCGGGTGGCCAATCTGGAATTCATCCAATTCCACCCGACCTGCCTGTATCACCCCCAAGCCAAGTCCTTCCTCATCACCGAGGCAATGCGCGGCGAAGGCGGCATCCTGCGCCTGCCGGATGGCACGCGCTTCATGCCCGCGCACGACGAGCGGGCCGAACTCGCGCCGCGCGACATCGTCGCCCGCGCCATCGACTACGAGATGAAGAAGCACGGGGTGGACTGCGTGTTCCTCGATGTCACCCACAAAGGCGAAAATTTCCTGCTTGAGCATTTTCCCAACATCCATGCCCGCTGCCACGAACTCGGCATCGATATCGCCAGGCAGCCGATTCCCGTGGTACCGGCCGCGCACTACACCTGCGGCGGCATCGTCGTCGACCTCACCGCACGGACCGACATTCCGGGACTGTATGCGCTGGGCGAGGCGGCAAGTTCCGGCCTGCACGGGGCCAACCGTCTCGCCAGCAACTCACTGCTGGAGTGCGTCGTCTTCAGCGAAGTAGCCGCTGCCGATATCCGGGCGCAGAAATCCGTTACACCTCCCAAACTGCCGCCCTGGGACGAAAGCCGGGTGACCGACGCCGACGAAGAAATCGTCATCTCCCACAACTGGGACGAACTGCGCCGCTTCATGTGGGACTATGTCGGCATCGTCCGCACCAGCAAGCGCCTCGAACGCGCCAAACACCGCATCCGGCTGCTGGAAAAGGAAATCGACGAGTTCTATGCGCATTTCCGGGTCAGCAACGACCTGATCGAACTGCGCAACCTCGTGCTGACGGCGCACCTGATCGTCGACTGTGCCCTGCGCCGCAAGGAAAGCCGCGGACTGCACTACAGTTGCGACTACCCGGAGACGCTGCCCAAGGCGCGCAATACGGTACTCAGGCCGAAGCGCTGACCTGGCCGGCACGCGTCCGCAGCCAGACACGCAGGCGGCGCAGGTCATCAGCCGGCGCACTATCGGGCATTAGGACCAGGGTATGGCGCTGGTCGGCAACTCCGAGCTTCAGCACGATCAACACGGACAGCAACGTGATTCCCGACAGAATGATTGCCGTCTCGCCAGCGCCGATTTTTGTGGCGACCGAACAGCCACCGCGCACATCGAGATGCAAGGCGGTAAAAGGAATGCACCACTTTCGCCAGAGGTAGAACACACCAGAAGCGAGAATGACGAACACCAACCCGCCCTTTTGCCAAGCGGGCACTGTCAGCGTGAGGGCGGCCACGCCAGCGCCAAGATGCACGATGACCAGCAGCGCCACCAACTGCCGCGGCGGGCGCAGGGAAATCAGGATGGGCGGCAACACGCCGCCCCGCTACACTCGCTTGAAAGCGAGTGTTCCATTCGTGCCACCGAAACCGAAGTTGTTCTTGATGGCGACATCGATGGCGAGGTCACGCGCCGTATTGGCGCAGTAATCAAGGTCGCATTCGGGATCCTGGTTAAAGATGTTGATGGTCGGCGGCGATACCTGGTGATGCACCGCCAGCGCCGTCAGCACCGATTCCAGACCGCCGGCACCGCCGAGCAGGTGGCCGGTCATCGACTTGGTCGAATTCACCACCAGACTCTTCGCGGCATCGCCGAAAGCCAGCTTGATGGCCTCAGTCTCGTTCTTGTCACCAAGCGGCGTCGAGGTGCCATGTGCATTGACGTACTGCACCTGATCCGGATTGAGGCCGGCATCCTTGAGGGCATTCACCATGCTGCGGCGCGGGCCATCGGTATCCGGCGCCGTCATGTGATAGGCGTCGCCACTCATGCCGAAACCGACCAGTTCGCAATAGATGTGTGCGCCACGCGCCTTGGCGTGTTCGTACTCTTCCAGCATCATGACGCCAGCCCCCTCGCCCAGCACGAAGCCATCGCGATCCATGTCCCACGGACGACTGGCGGTCGCCGGATCGTCGTTGCGGGTCGACAAGGCCTGCGCGGAAGCAAAACCACCCACCGCCAGTGGCGTCACCGTCGATTCGGCACCCCCGCACACCATCGCATCGGCATCGCCATACTGGATCATGCGGTAACTCATGCCGATCGCGTGTAGACCGGTCGTACAGGCGGTCACCACCGCGATGTTCGGGCCTTTGGCGCCGAGCAGGATCGACAGATTGCCGGAGATCATGTTGATGATCGTGCCGGGTATGAAGAAGGGGGAAATCTTGCGCGGACCGCCGGCCAGATAGTCGTTGTACGTATCCTCGATCATCGGCAGGCCGCCGATGCCGGAACCGATATTCACGCCCACGCGATCGGCGTTTTCAGGGGTGATTTCGAGTCCGGAATCGCGAAAAGCCTGCACCCCCGCCGCCATGCCGTAATGGATAAAAGTATCCATGCGGCGGGCTTCCTTGGGCGACAGGTAGGCGGTGATGTCGAAACCCCTGACCTCCCCAGCAATACGCGCCTTGTGGGTGTTGGCATCGAAACGGGTAATCGGACCGATGCCGCTGGTGCCGGCAAGAATGGCATTCCAGCTATCGGCGACGGTATTGCCGACCGGCGAGACGAGTCCCAGACCGGTCACGACGACTCTGCGACGCGACAAGGCAATCTCCTACGGGTGGGGAAGGGAAACAGGGGCTTTGAGGCCCCCGAAATTTACTTTTTCAGGTTGTTATTGACGTAGTCGATCGCCTGCTGGACAGTGGTGATCTTTTCTGCGTCCTCGTCCGGAATCTCGCATTCGAACTCCTCCTCGAGCGCCATCACCAGTTCGACGGTGTCGAGCGAATCCGCGCCGAGATCATCGACGAAGGACGAATCGTTCTTGATATCGCCCTCGTTTACGCCGAGTTGTTCGGCAACGATTTTCTTGACGCGCTGTTCGATGTTTTCCATTAAGTGCTCCTTCCCTGTTTTGCGGGTGTTTTGATCCGCTTAGTTTAACAAAAAGGCGTTGGTTTCCCGCAGCCGTCAAATCATATACATCCCGCCGTTGATATGGAGGGTGACGCCGGTGATGAAACTCGCCCGCGCGCTCGCCAAGAAGGCGACCGCATGGGCGATGTCTTCGGGCTGGCCAAGACGGTTCAGGGGAATCGTCTTCAGCATGGTTTTCTTCTGCTCCTCAGGCAGGCCCTTGGTCATGTCGGTGTCGATCAGGCCCGGCGCGATGCAGTTGACCGTGATGTTGCGGCTGCCGAGTTCCTGGGCAAGCGCCCGCGTCATGCCGGCTACGCCGGCCTTGGCAGCGCAATAGTTGGCCTGGCCGGGATTGCCGGCGCTGCCGACCACCGAGGTGATGTTGATGATGCGCCCGGTGCGCGCCTTCATCATCGGGCGCATCACCAGCCGCGACATGCGGAACACCGCCTTGAGGTTGGTATCGATCACGGCATCCCATTCCTCGTCCTTCATCCGCATCGAGAGGTTGTCGCGGGTGATGCCGGCATTGTTGACCAGCACCGAAACCGCACCGTATTTCTTGTCGATCTTGCCAAGCAGCGCCTCGCTGGTAGCCGCATCGGTGACATTCAATACGGCACCCCAGCCGGTCAGACCGGCCACGTCGAAGGCCTGTTGGATGTCGGCCGCACCGTTTTCCATGGTAGCCGTACCGACCACCGCCGCACCCTGGGCAGCCAACTCCAGCGCGATGGCGCGGCCGATACCCCGCGAAGCGCCGGTCACCAGCGCGACCTGTCCTTTCAGTTCCATGCTCATCCTCTCGCTGCCACCAGCGTCGCCTCGACGCCGACCAGATCGTTCATCGCGCCTCCAGCCAGGCCGTCGGTGCAACGCCTGGTCAGGCCGGCCAGCACCTTGCCCGGCCCGCACTCGAAGACGTGACTGATACCGGCTGCCTGCATGGCGCGCATGATTTCCACCCAACGCACCGGCGCGGCAGCCTGGCGCACAAGGGCAGCCTTGATCGCTTCCGGCGTAGTCGCGATGGCAACATCGACGTTGTTGATAACCGGAATTCGCGGAGCCCTGAATTCGACGCCAGCCAGTGCTGCCTGGAGCCTTTCGGCGGCCGGCTGCATCAGCGAGGAGTGGAAGGGTGCGGAAACCGGCAGCATCACGGCACGCTTGGCCCCGGCGGCCTTGCAGGCCTCGGCGGCACGCTCGACTGCGGCCTTGTGGCCGGCGATCACCGTCTGCTCCGGGGAATTGAAATTGACGGCCTGGACCGCCTGCCCCTGCGCCACTTCGGCACAAATCGCCTTGATCTTGTCGGCATCCAGCGCGAGGATCGCGGCCATCGCGCCTTCGCCAGACGGCACGGCATCCTGCATCGCCTTCGCCCGCAGTTCCACCAGCGGCGCGGCAACCTTCAGATCCAGCACGCCGGCAGCGACCAGCGCCGAGTATTCGCCCAGACTGTGGCCCGCCAGCATGGCCGGTTG
The DNA here is from genome assembly GCA_013426785.1 of Rhodocyclaceae bacterium. Lineage (GTDB taxonomy): Bacteria > Pseudomonadota > Gammaproteobacteria > Burkholderiales > Rhodocyclaceae > Sulfuricystis. The sequence continues at coordinate 16,748 of JACDZI010000003.1, forward strand.
CGGACCATTCTTTTCCAGCCACAGGCGCCAGACGGCGATCCCGGCCGTCAGCATCAGCGGCTGGGTATTGACGGTCTGGGACAGTGCCTCGGCCGGTCCCTCGGCGACGAGTTGCCACAGATCGCGTCCCAGCGCGGCGGAAGCCTCGTCGAAGGTGGCACGGATCACCGAGCTGTCGCCATAGGCGGCCATCATGCCGAGCGATTGGGACCCCTGACCGGGAAAAACAAACGCAAATTTCATAATGATCTCGACTGGTAATGAGTCACAAAGTGATCAGGGCTGCACCCCAGGTAAACCCGCCGCCCACGCCTTCGAGCAACGCCGTCTCGCCAGCGCCGACTTTTCCCGAGCGCACCGCTTCGTCAAGGGCCAGCGGCACCGAGGCCGCCGAGGTGTTACCGTGCCGATCCACCGTGACGATGCACTTCTCCGCAGGCAGGCGGAGTTTTTTCGCGGTCGCCTGCATGATGCGGATGTTGGCCTGATGCGGAATCAGCCAGTCCAGTTGTGCCGGAGTCATGCCAGCGGCGGCAATGACTTCCTCGGCAACCTCGGCCAGCACCTTGACGGCAAACTTGAACACGGCCGGGCCGTCCATCCGTACGAACGGATCGCCCACCGGCTGACCACCACAGACATGTCCCGCCACGGCGAGAATGTCGCGATGGCGGCCATCGGCGTGCAGGGCCGTCGCGCGGATGCCCGGTCTGTCGCTGGCTTCCAGAACCAGCGCCCCGGCACCGTCGCCGAACAGCACGGAGGTACCGCGATCCTGCCAGTCGAGGATGCGTGAGAAGATTTCGGCGCCGACCACGAGGGCGCAGCGATGCGAACCGGAGCGGATGAACTTGTCGGCCGTCGCCAGGGCATAGAGGAAACCGCTGCAGACCGCCTGAACGTCAAACGCGGGGCAGCCGTTGGTAATGCCCAGCTTGTCCTGCAGGATCGTGGCGGTACTGGGGAAAATGAAATCCGGGGTGGACGTCGCCAGGACGATCAGGTCGACCTCATTGGGCTGGCGGCCGGCGGCTTCAAGCGCGCGCTGGCACGCTTGCAAAGCCAGATCGCTCGCGGCGATGCCCGCCGGAGCAAAATGCCTGAACCGGATACCGCTACGCTCGACGATCCAGTCATCTGAGGAATCGATGCCACGTGTCGAGATCAATACGGCATTGCCGACGGGAGCACCGGGCAAATAGCTTCCGGTACCGGTAATACGGGAGTGGATCATCGCGGCGGGATCAATCGCATAGGGTGGGTTCGGGGGCCATATTCTGCATCGCGGCAGCCATGCGCGTGGCGATTTTTTCCGGCAGCCGTTGACGGGCAGCTTCGGCCGCGCGTCTCAGAGCATGACGGAAAGCCAGCACATCGGCAGAACCGTGACTCTTGACCACCACGCCTTTGAGACCCAGCAGGCTGGCACCGTTGTAGCGCCGATGATCGACACGCGCCCGGAAAGCAATCAGCACCGGCATGGCGAACAATCCCGCGAGTCTGGTCAAAGCGTTGCGCGAAAACTCTTCGCGCAGGAAGACGCGGATCATCTGGGCGAGGCCCTCCGAGGTCTTAAGCGCGATGTTGCCAACGAAGCCGTCGCAGACCACGACAGCCGCAGTGCCTTTGTAGATATCGTCGCCCTCGACGTTGCCAATGAAGTTGAGCCCGCTGTTTCGCAGGAGTTCCCCGGCCCGCTTCACCACCTCATTGCCCTTGATCTCCTCCTCGCCGATGTTGAGGAGGCCCACCGTCGGCCGCTCGTCATGTTCCAGCGCCGCCGCCAGCATGGCACCCATGATGCCGAACTGCAACAGGTGATCGGGGCCGCAGTCCACGTTGGCACCCAGATCGAGCACATAGGTATGGCCCTTCATCGAAGGCAGGATCGAGGCAATCGCCGGCCGGTCGATGCCGGGCAGGGTTTTCAGCACGAAACGTGAAATGGCCATCAGCGCCCCGGTATTGCCGGCGGAGACCGCACCATCCGCCTGCCCGTCCTTGACCAGATTGGCCATGACGCGCATCGACGAATCCTTCTTGTTGCGCAATGCGGTGGCAACCGCCTCATCCATCGCAACGACCTCGGTCGCGTGATGAACGGTAATGCGGTTGCTCAAATCGGCGCCAGCCTTTGCCAGCAAAGGCTGGATGGAGGCTTCGAGGCCGACGAGAATGGCCCGGCAACTCGAATCTTCCTGCAGGAACTCGAGCACGGCCGGGACTACCACGGCGGGGCCATGGTCGCCCCCCATGCAGTCGACAGCAAGCGTTATGGTCATTCAGGCACGCCTATGAAAACGGCCGGACGTTCGCACGCCCGGCCGCATTCTGGCAATAACCGGTCACTCGCCCTTGGTCTTGATGACCTTCTTGCCGCGATAAACACCGGAGGGAGAAATGTGATGACGCAGGTGCACTTCGCCGGTGGTCGGCTCAATGGCGAGAGGCGGCGCGCTCAGAAAATCATGCGCACGATGCATGCCGCGTTTGGAGGGGGACTTCTTGTTCTGCTGGACGGCCATGATGACTCCTTACTTCAAAATCGTTTCAATGCTTCTTCAACCCGGCAAGCGCCGCAAACGGCGATGCCACACTTTTACCTATTGCCTGCGCTTCCGTAAGACCGGGCAGCCCAGGCACCTGACAATCCTCGTGGCGCGGAACGATCGGCAAGGCCATCAAGACCTCGTCCTCGACCAGCGCCATCACCGACAACTCGCGCTCGGCGGGTATGGCATCGTAGGTTTCCGCTTCCAGTTCATCATCGGGCCAGACCTCGCCCTCCGGAACCAGCAACAGGCGGCTGTCAATGGCACAAGCGAACTCAAGCTTCGACAGGCACCGCTGACAACGCAAACCCAAACACCCGCTCACCTGCAAATACAAACCCAGCTTGCCGCCCAGTTCACCCTGTCCCCGGAACCCGGAGAAGCGACATTCGAGAAAACCGGCCGCATCCACCACGACATCCGCCAGACGCGACAGGGACGACAAGGGAATCCTGCAGGTGATAACTTCTTCGCCAGCCGCGAATTTCAGGCTGTCGATCACTAACCCGGCCAAATCCTGTTCGTCCCGGCACGACATAAAGGGCGCGGATGTTATCATGCGCCGCCTTTCCCAGTCAAAGCTTTATTCTGGAAAAAAGCCTGAAAAAACATCCCATAACCATGCGCAAGCACCTAAGCACCCTCGTCCTGGCTTCCACTTCGCCCTACCGGCGCGAACTTCTCGGCCGACTGCAAATCGAATTTGAGGTCTGCGCCCCCGAAACCGACGAAACTCCGCTCAAAGGAGAAGCTCCGGCTGCCACGGCAGAAAGACTGGCCGTAGTCAAAGCGGAAGCGGTCGTCGGAAAGTTTACAGACGCGCTGATCATCGGCTCGGATCAGGTCGCCTACTGCGGGGATAGTCGCTTTGGCAAGCCCGGCTCGCGGGAAAACGCCCGCGTCCAGTTGCACAGCCTGTCCGGAAAGGTCGCGGTATTCCACACCGGTCTTTGCCTGCTCAATAGCGGTAGCGGGCGTCGGCATGTTCGCGGCGTGGCCACCGAGGTACGCTTCCGCGAACTCTCCGACGCTGAAATCGAGCGCTACCTCGACCGGGAAGATGCGCTGAACTGTTCCGGCAGCGCCCGCTCCGAAGGACTCGGCATCAGCCTGCTCGAGTGGATGAAGAGCGACGACCCAACCGCGCTGGTCGGCCTGCCGCTCATCGCACTGGCCGAGATGCTGCGCGCCGAAGGGCTGCAACTCCCCTGAACGCCGGATGACGGGCACACTGTATCTTTTGCCGACCCGACTCGGCGCATCGGCATGGCAGTTGGTTCTGCCGGCCGAAAGCCGCGAGATCGCCTGCCGGCTACGGCACTTTGTCGTCGAGAATGCCAAGACGGCGCGCGCCTCGCTCAAATGGCTGGAGCATCCGGTAGCCTTGCGCGAGTTGGTCATCGAGCAGTTGCCGGAACCGCTCAAACCCGTCGACATCGAGCGCCTGCTGGCTCCCCTGCAAGCAGGAAACGATCTGGGGCTGATGTCGGAAGCCGGCTGTCCCGGCGTCGCCGACCCCGGTGCCCTGCTGGTACGCCGCGCCCACGAGCTCGACATTGCAGTCCGGCCGCTGGTCGGCCCCTCCTCGCTGCTACTGGCGCTGATGGCCTCCGGACTGGATGGCCAGCGCTTCGCCTTTCACGGCTACCTGCCGCAACGGGAACCGGAACGCTCGAAACGCATCGTCGAACTGGAAAAGGAATCGCGGCAGAAACGCCAGACCCAGTTGTTCATTGAGACGCCGTACCGCAATCAGGCGCTGTTCGATGCACTGACATCCGCCTGCGAGGCGGAAACCCTGTTGTGCGTCGCCACCGACCTGACGCTGGCCAGCGAAACCATTGCGACACGCCGCATCACGGACTGGCGCCAACGCCGCCCCGCCAGCGCCGACTTTTCGCGGCGACCGACGGTCTTTCTGTTGTTCAGCGCAGGCTGACGCCGGACAGTGCCGCACCAAAAGATTCGGCGACCTGGGCACCGAAGCGGCGGGCAAACTTCTCGGCGAAGTTGGGCTTCATCGTGTAGTCGCGCACTTCCTCGGCCTTGATCACGTCGCGCGCCACCGTATCCACGGTGCCATATCCGTCGGCCAGTCCGAGTTCGATGCTCTTCGCCCCGGTCCACATCAGGCCGGAAAACATGTCAGGGGTTTCCTTCAGCCGTTGGCCACGCCCCTTGCGCACCACCTTGATGAACTGCTGGTGGATGTCGTTAAGCATGCCCTGCGCGTGCGTCTTGTGGCGCTCATTTTGGGGCGAGAAGGGATCGAGGAAGCCCTTGTTGTCGCCAGCGGTCAGCAGGCGGCGCTCCAAGCCCAGCTTTTCCATGCTGCCAGTGAAACCGAAACCGTCCATCAGCACGCCGATCGAACCAACGATGCTGGCCTTGTCGACGAAAATCTTGTCGGCGGCCGCAGCGATGTAATAACCTCCCGAGGCGCAAACATCCTCGACCACGACATACAGCGGCTTGTCGGCATGCTTGGTGCGCAGGCGACGGATCTCGTCAGCGATGATGCCGGCCTGGACCGGGCTGCCGCCCGGACTGTTGATGCGCAGCACCACGCCGCGCGTTCCCGCACTGTCGAACGCCGCCTGCAACGCGCCGATCACATCCTCGGCGTTGGCATCGCCCTTCGCTTGGATCACGCCGTTCATATCCACCAGCGCGGTATGGGCCTTTCCTTCGCCTTCGGGGTTCAGGCTTTCCCAATCGACGAAAGTCAACAAAATTACGCTCAGGTAGACAAAACCCAACAGCTTGAAGAAGATGCCCCAGCGCCGCGCGCGACGCTGTTCGTCGACCGCAGCCAGCGCGACCTTTTCCAACACTTTGCGTTCCCAGTTCGATTCATCCGCCACTTCAATCACCTTCCCTGTCATTCATCAGGCGTTTGCCGCCAGCCATGCCACCAGTTCCGGCATGGCGTCAGCACAGTATAGCGGCGTCACCTCCTCGAGCGTGGCACGCGGATGGGCACCATAGCTGACACCCAGCGCGGCGACACCGGCATTTTTCGCCATCAGAAGGTCGTGGGTGGTATCGCCGATCATCAAAGTCTGCTCCGGCAGTACGGCGAACTCGGCCATCAACTCCTCCAGCATCTGGGGGTGCGGCTTGGAATGGCACTCGTCGGCGCAGCGCGTGGCGCCGAAATAGTCGCCCAGCCCACTGTGGGCGAGCGCCCGATCCAGGCCGCGGCGCGATTTTCCTGTCGCGACCCCGAGTAGCTTTCCCTTCTCCGCGAGCATCTTCACCAGATCAGCCGCCCCGTCGAACAGATTGACCTCATGGTCGCGCGACAGGTAATGGTGGCGATAACGGTCGACGACTTTCTCGTAGCGATCTTCCGGCAGGTCCGGCAAGGCATGGCGAAGCGCATCGCCGAGCCCCAGGCCGATGATGTGGCGTGCCGCCGAATCGGGCGGCGAAATCAGCCCGAGATCCCGCGCCGCTTGCTGGACGCACTGGACGATCAGGCCCGTCGAGTCCATCAAGGTACCGTCCCAGTCGAAAACGATCAGTTCATAGCGTTGCGTCATCTGTCAGGCCAATGTTTTTCGAAAATTTTTGCAGCTCTGCGGGGAGCGGCGCGCTGAACGCCAGCGTCTTGCCCGTCAGGGGATGCGGCAGCCGCATCGAGGCCGCGTGCAGGAACATGCGTTTCAAACCGGCCTTTTGCAAGTCCTTGTTGAGCGCGAAATCGCCATATTTTTCGTCGCCGAGGATCGGGAAGCCCAAATGCGCCAAGTGCACCCGAATCTGGTGGGTGCGGCCAGTACGCAGTTCCACCTCGAGCAGGCTGGCTTCGTCTGCGGCCAGCCGGCCGTTCCCACGCAGGCGCATGATCGAATGCGCCTCCTTGCCCTCAGGGGAAACACGCACGCGCCGTTCACCCTCCGGTGTCAGGTACTTGTGCAGCGGCAGCTTGACGTTACGCAACTTGTCGCGCCAGCGCCCTTTCACCGCGGCAAGATAGTGCTTGTCGATCACCCCATCACGGAACTGGTCGTGTAGGCGCGTCAATGCCGAGCGTTTCTTGCCGATGATCAGCAACCCGGAGGTTTCGCGGTCAAGCCGATGGGCCAGTTCGAGAAAACGCGCCTCGGGCCGGGCGCGGCGCAGCTGCTCGATGACCCCGAAGCTGACCCCGCTGCCGCCGTGCACCGCCACCCCGGCCGGCTTGTCGATGACGATCAGGGCCTCGTCCTCGAACACCACGGCAAAATCGCGCGGTGGCGCAGGGGAATCATCCTCCTTGTCCGCTACGCGCACCGGGGGTACCCGCACCTGATCTCCCAATGCAAGGCGGCGGTCGGCTGACGCCCGCCCCTTGTTCAAGCGCACCTCGCCACTCCGCAGAATGCGATAGACGTGGCTTTTGGGTACACCCTTGAGGCGTTTCAGCAGAAAGTTGTCAATCCGCTGCCCGTCCCCATCTTCGCCAACCTCAAGAAATGTGGCGGCGTTTTTATTCAACTCTTTCATTTGTAATATAATGCGCCCGCTTTGCCGTCTCCGGACGGCGCGCCCGGCAGTCCGAAGTGATGTCGGGGCGTCCTTCGGCGATGTTGCCACAGCCCAGGGTATCTCGCTCGCCCGAAGCAGCGATACTTAACAATTTATACGCGCTACACAGGCTTCAATACAGGCTTTGATACACGATGCCGCGCATGACCGGCATCGTCGTCCGACAAATCATCCACCCCATTTTTGCCCTGCCCGTCACCCACCCGATGAGCCTTTACCCGCAAATCTGACAAACGCCGCAATCATCTAGCGGCGTGGTTTGTCGTGCCTTCCTGCCTGTCGCGCGTGGGAGCACACATGAAACGCATGCTGTTCAATGCGACGCAAGCCGAGGAACTCCGCGTCGCGATCGTTGATGGTCAGAAACTGATCGACCTTGACATCGAATCGGCCGCAAAAGAGCAACGCAAGAGCAACATCTACAAGGCTGTCATCACCCGCATCGAGCCCAGCCTCGAAGCCGCCTTCGTCGATTACGGCGCCGAGCGTCACGGCTTCCTGCCCTTCAAGGAAGTCTCCCGCAGTTACTTTGCCACCGATATCGAACCCGGCCGCGCCCGCATCCAGGACGCCCTCAAGGTTGGCCAGGAACTGATCGTCCAGGTCGAGAAGGACGAGCGCGGCAACAAGGGCGCCGCCCTGACCACCTACGTATCGCTCGCCGGCCGCTATCTGGTCCTGATGCCCAACAACCCGCGTGGCGGCGGTGTTTCGCGCCGCATCGAGGGCGAAGACCGCCAGGAATTGCGGGAAGTCATGGATCAGCTGGAAGTCCCCAACGGCATGAGCCTGATCGCCCGCACCGCCGGCATCGGCCGCAATTCCGAAGAGCTGCAGTGGGACCTCAACTACCTGCTGCAACTGTGGCGGGCCATCGACGGTGCCGCCAAGTCGCAGACCGGTGCCTTCCTGATCTATCAGGAATCCAGTCTGGTCATCCGCGCCATCCGCGACTACTTCCATGCCGAGATCGGCGAGATCCTCATCGATACCGACGACATCTTCGACCAGGCCCATCAGTTCATGAGCCATGTGATGCCGGGCAATGTGTCGCGCGTCAAGCGCTACCGCGATGACGTGCCGCTGTTCTCGCGCTTCCAGATCGAGCACCAGATCGAATCGGCCTATTCCCGCCAGGTCACCCTGCCCTCGGGCGGCGCTATCGTCATTGACCACACCGAAGCGCTGGTGTCCGTCGACGTCAACTCCGGCCGTGCCACCAAGGGCAGCGACATCGAGGAAACCGCGTTCCGCACCAACTGCGAAGCGGCTGACGAAATCGCCCGCCAGCTCCGTTTGCGCGACCTCGGTGGCCTGATCGTCATCGACTTCATCGACATGGAGTCGAGCAAGAACCAGCGCGAAGTCGAAAACCGCCTGCGCGATGCCCTACACTTCGACCGTGCCCGCGTCCAGACTGGCAAGATCTCCCGCTTCGGCCTGCTGGAATTGTCCCGCCAGCGCCTGCGCCCGGCCCTGGCCGAAACCAGCTACATCACGTGTCCACGGTGCACCGGCACCGGCCACATCCGCTCGACCGAATCGGCTGCGCTGCACATCCTCCGCATCCTCGAAGAGGAAGCGATGAAGGAGAATACCGGCGCCATCCACGTGCAGGTTCCGGTCGACGTCGGCACCTTCCTGCTCAACGAGAAGCGCGTCGATATCGCCCGCATCGAGGCGCGTCACCGCGTCAATCTGCTGATCATCCCCAACCGCCACCTCGAGACGCCGCAGCACGAGATCATCCGCCTGCGCCACGACCAGTTGAACCAGGAAGGGCAAGCCCTCGCCAGCTACGAGATGGCGGTCAAGCCGACGGAAGAAGCCAGCGCCTCGCTCGCCGCGCAAGCCGAAGGCAAGGCGCCCCGTGCGGAAGCTGCCGTGAAGGGCATTACGCCTGACCAGCCGGCACCCACGGTCGCACCGAAGGAACTTCCCCCTCCCCCGCCGGCACCCGGTTTCTTTGCCAAGATCATGTCCATCTTCTCAAGTGGCAAACGCGCAGAGCCGACCGAAACGCCAAGGAAGGAAGAAGCTCCGGCACGACGCGAAAAGAGCGAACGCAACGAGCGCGGTGACCGAGACCGTGGCGGTCGTGGAGGTCGTGACAATCGGGACAGGAAGGAAGGTCGCGATAAAAACGAGCGGGGCGATCGAACTGAACGGGGCGAGCGCAAGGAACGTCCGGTCGAATCCGGCAACAAGGAGCGGGATAACCGTCAAGGCAACCGCAAGGAGCGCGGTGAGCGCAGCCCCGACAACCGTCGCGAAAATCGGGCGGCCGACGCCAATGTAAATGGCGGTAGCGAAAACCGGCAACCTCGCAACAAGCCGGCCGAAACGCAGGCGACCGATGCACCGGCCCTCATGGCCCCCATTCCTGCCGACAATGCCAGCTTTGAGAGCAATGGCGACGGTGGTCGCCGGCGTGGTCGTCGTGGTGGGCGCGGTCGGGGTGAGCGACGCAATGAAGAAGCGGTCAACACCTCCAGTACCGAGGTAACCGACAGCATTATTGAAGTTCCCGTCCGGGCAGATGCACCGGTTGCCGCTGCCGTGCTGCCAGCACCGACTTTTGAGGCTCCGCTGTCAGCCAAGCCGGTTCCTTGGCCCACGCCGATCCCGATGGCACCGGCTTTACCCGCCATCGAAGCGGTAGTCGAGCCGGTACCTGTGCTTGCTTCGCCAGTCGTCGAAGAAACCGCGCCGCAACCTGTCGCCGTTCAGGACACCATTCCCGTTGTGATCATCCCTCCCGCGGAACCTGTTGACATGTCGGCAGAGCTACAGAAGGCGGGATTGCAACTGATCGAAACAGTCAGCGCCGCGCCTGTATCAATGGTGAACACGCCGGTCCAACCCCTTGGACGCAAGCCCAAACCACCGACGATCCTCAATGATGAACCATTGCAAATGGTGGAAACCCAGCCCAAGGAATGATGAAAATCACGCGCCCGCACACCTACGGGCGCTTCTCATTCAGGGATGGTGCAAGCGAATAATCAGGCCGGCAGCGGCATCCTCGACCAGATCGAGCACATGCTCGAATCCCTCCGGTCCGCCGTAGTAGGGGTCAGGGACTTCATCCTCCACGTAGCGACCGGAGAAATCCAGGAATAGGCCAAGCTTGGCCTGATGTGCGGCTGGGCAGGCTCGTTTCAACAGGGCAAGGTTCTCCCGATCCATCGCCAGGATGCTGTCGAAGCGCACGAAATCATAGCTATTGACCTGCCGCGCCCGCAAGACCGACAGGTCGTAGCCACGCCGCGCCGCCGCCTGGCAGGCACGTGCGTCAGGCGGCTCTCCGATGTGATAGCCATGCGTCCCGGCGGAATCGAACTCGAAATGTGCTTGCAGCCCTTGCCGTGCAGCTACGGTGCGTGCGACACCCTCAGCTGTCGGCGACCTGCAGATATTGCCCATGCAGACGAACAGGATGCGCTGGCGCAACAGCAACATCAACATGCTTCAGAACGGCAGCTTCATTCCCGGCGGCAGCGACATCCCGGCAGTCAGAGCACCCATGCGTTCCTGCATGGTCGTTTCGGCGCGGCGATTGGCGTCGTTCATCGCTGCGGCAATCAAGTCTTCAAGCATTTCCTTGTCGTCCATCACCGATGGATCGATGATCACACGCTTGACGTCGTGCTTGCAGGTCATGACGATCTTTACGGCGCCCGCCCCGGACTGCCCCTCGACCTCAATGCTGGCCAGCTCTTCCTGTGCCTTGGTCATGTTTTCCTGCATTTTTTGTGCTTGCTGCATCATCTTGGCGATGCCGGCCTTGTTGAACATTGGAGTTTTCCTTCAGATGGGTTTGATGGTTGATTCGTCGATGCTCGCGTCGAACAGGTCGCAGGCCTCGCGCACGAAGGGATCACCCTTGATCGCGGCGATGGCACGCTCCTGGCGCTCGCGCCTTTCGTTTTCGGCCTTGGCTTTCGGGGTCTGGCCAGCCGGTTCGACCAGTTGGATATCGAGAGTCAGCGCTCGACCGTAATGTCTGGCCAGTTCCGCGCGCAGTTTGTCCTGATGCGGCTGCAGGTGCTTATGAGTCGGAGCAATGCGCAAGACGATACCAGTGTCAGACTGGCGAGCAAGTTCGCAGTGCTGAGCCAACTGGCGAACCATGCCAGTCAGGGGTAACTGGCCGACCAACGCATGCCAGTCACTGTCAGCAGCGACGCGTTCCACTGGCGGCACAGACCTGACCGGAGCGGAGGTCACCACTCGCACCGCTGCCGTCCCGCCAGCGCCGACTTTTATCGGTTCATGGTCGCTCGCAGGTCGAAACGCAAACAGACGCAGCAGCGTCATGCCGAAGCCGGCTGCCTCGTCGGGCGCCAGCGCCAATTCATCGCGACCGTGGATGAGGATCTGGTAACACAGTTGCAGATATTCGGGATCGAGACGCTCGGCATACGGGGCCAGCCGTGACTGCTCCGCAGCGTCGGGCAGCGCATCAGGCGCGAATTGCAGCAAGGCGATGCGGTGCAGCAGCGTGGCCAGTTCCAGCAGGGCGGATTCGAAGCTCAGGCTGCGTTCCTCGATCGTCGCGGCGACCGCGAGCATGGCATGGATGTCGCCAGCGACCACCCCATCAAGTAGGGCATAGAGGTGATCGTCGCCCACCGTGCCGAGCATGGCACGCACCCCCTCGTCTTCAATGCGGCCAGCGCCGTGGGCGATCGTCTGATCGAGCAGCGACAAGGCATCGCGCATCGATCCGGCGGCGGCCTTGGCGAGGTGACGCAGTGCCGCTGGCTCGAAGGCCACCCCCTCGGCGTCGAGCACCCGCGACAGGTGATCAATGATATGACCGGGCGGCATCTGCTTGAGGTTGAATTGCAGGCAGCGCGATAGTACGGTCACCGGAATCTTTTGCGGGTCGGTGGTCGCCAGGATGAACTTGACGTGCTCGGGCGGTTCTTCCAGCGTCTTCAGCATCGCGTTGAAGGCGTGGCCGGACAACTGGTGCACTTCGTCGATCATGTACACCTTGTAGCGGCCGCTGTTGGGGGCATAGGCCGCCTTCTCCAGTAACGCCGCCATATCCTCGACACTGCGGTTCGAAGCGGCATCCATTTCGACGTAATCGATAAAGCGACCGGCATCGATCTCCAGACAGGACGAGCAGACGCCGCAGGGTGTCGGCGTGATGCCTTGCTCGCAATTCAATGCTTTCGCCAGGATGCGCGCGATGGTGGTCTTGCCGACGCCGCGCGTACCGGTAAACAGGTAGGCGTGATGCAGACGGTTTTGTTCGAGGGCGTGCGTGAGGGCGCGCACGACGTGCTCCTGGCCGACCAGCGTGTCAAAGGACTTGGGGCGCCACTTGCGGGCCAGGACGAGATAGGACATGGCATGATTCTAACAAACGAAAATGGGCGCCCCACTTGGAGCGCCCGCCATCATGCGAACTAAAGACTTCAGCTTTGCGGTGCGGGAGCCGGGCCGGGGCCGCGCTGCATGTCACCGCCCTGCGAGCCGCGTCGGCTGCTCTTCTGCGGTCCCATGCGCGCTGCGTACTGATCGGCTACGGTTTTCTGCTCGGAAGTCAGTGCGGCGTAGAGCCGGTTGAAACTCTCATGAACCCCCTTCATGGCGGCAACATGCTCTTCCATCGCGGTCTGCATCTTTGCCATGCGCTCCGGTGCAGTCAGCTTTTCATCGCCCGACTGGCCGCGCATCGCCTGGAAGCCCTTGCCGGCATGGTCTTTCATCTTGTCGGCATAGGCCTGCCAGAGTGGCTGCTGATCGGGAGTGATCTTCAGCGTGTCTTTCATCACGGCAAGATGGCGTTCGGCACGCTGGGCAGGATCGAACTTCATGCCAGCCTGCTTGCCGCCCATGGGCCCCATGCCCATCGGCCCGGTGTTATCGCAACCGCGCCCCTGAGCAACGGCCACTCCAGTAAGGGCAGTGGCAAGAATCAAACCGGCGATGATCGAATGTGTGCGTTTCATGATGTTCTCCTTGGGATGTGTGAGTTGGCAGGAGAGATTAGGCGCCCCGGATGTAAGCAGCCCATGGCGGCTTTGTAACCGGGTATGTTGCCTGAAACAGCATTAAAACGAGTTGGGGAGGGGCGGCGAGCCTGACCCCCGGCACTTGCAGATAACGGCTTTGGCTGCTTCCTTCCGGACCTGACCAGATGAACCATCCCGCAATGCGGGGAGACCCGCCACGATATAGTTTAGCAGAAGTCGGCGCTGGCGGGACCGCAGCTAAACATGGTCGCGCAGAACCTCGACCAACCTGCCCGTTTCCCGCTCAAGCAGTACAATCAGTTCGTCAAGCCGCGACAGGTCGCCCGCCCGGGCGAGGGCTTCAATCTCCCCCGCATGCTGCATAGCCGGTTGGGCGCCAAAGGCTGCCAGTAGGCCTCTCAAGCCATGGGCATGACGTTCCACGGCAGCAGCATCGCCGGAGCCCAATGCCGAGCGGAGGGCAACCAATTCAACGGCGTAATGATCAAGGAAAGCAGGCGAAATGATCTCGACGATTTCCGCATCCATTGCCGCCACCGCAACGGCGTAATCAAATCTCTGCTCGCTCGGGATAATCAGCATGGACCCTGACGACATCGGCGGTGCTACCCGCTTGAGCTTCGCGGCCAGATCGACCGCCTTCATCGGCTTCGCAAGATAGTCGTCCATCCCGGCTGCCAGGCAAGCCTCACGATCCCCCAGCATGGCGTTGGCCGTCATGGCGACGATGGTCGCAGGTCGCGATCCGAGCTCGCGTTCACGCTGGCGAATCAGGCGCGTAGCTTCGATCCCACCCATCACCGGCATCTGCATGTCCATCAGCACCAGGTCGAAACGTGTCGCAGCCACCTGGTCGACAGCTTCCTGACCATTCACCGCCAGTGTGACGCGACAGCCCCATTTCTCAAGCAGGCGCAGCGCAAGTTTCTGGTTGATTGGGTTGTCCTCGACCAGCAGAATGTCCATGGCTTGCGGCGTCACGTCTTCCTGCCGGACCGTCGCGCCGCCAGCCGGCGCGCTGCTGTCGATACCGAGGAGGAGCGTGAAATGGAAACGGCTGCCGACGCCAACCTGGCTATCCACCCCCATGCGGCCACCCATCAGTTCGACCAGGCGGTTCGAGATGGTCAGTCCAAGGCCCGTACCGCCATACTTCCGGGTCGTCGAGGTATCCGCCTGCGAGAACGCATCGAAGATCCGATCGAGTTTCTCGGCGGGAATGCCGATACCGGTATCCGTAACGGAAATCCGCAAGGTCACCTCATTGCCGGCGAGGGCTTCGTTCTGCACTTTGATCACGATATGCCCCTGTTCGGTGAACTTGATAGCATTGCCGACCAGATTGACGAGGATCTGGCGTAACCGACCGGGATCGCCCAACACGCGGGTTGGCACATCCGACGCAATATCGGAAACAATCTCAAGCCCTTTTTGCTGGGCAGTAAGGGTCAGCGTCTTCAGTATGTCGATCACGGTCCGTGGCAGGTCTAAACCGATGTGCTCGACCAGCATCTTGCCCGCTTCGATCTTTGAAAAATCCAGCACGTCGTTGATGATCGTCAGCAGGGATTCGGCAGAAGACTTGACAATTTGCAGGTATTCGCGCTGCTCGTCATCCAGGCAGGTATCGAGTGCCAGATCGGTCATGCCGAGGATGCCATTCATCGGCGTGCGGATCTCATGGCTCATGTTGGCAAGAAAATCGCTTTTGGTCTTGTTGGCGGCTTCGGCGGCATCTCGCGCCTGGATCAGGCCATCCTCCCAGCGATAGCGCTCGGTCAGGTCGGTAATGGCGCCAATCAGGCCCCACACGCTGCCATCGGCACGGATCAGACTGGCCTTGTGATAGACGAAGGAGCGCTCATCAGCGCCGACCCTGAGCGCCTTGACTTCATAAGTCTGCGTACCGGGCCGAACAAACAACTCCTGATCACGTTCGTGATGGAACTGCGCCATAGTGGGCGACAACAGGTCGAACACCGTTTTGCCGACGCAATTGTTGAAGCGTGTGGAAACGAAGGTCTCGTGGAAAGCATGGTTGGTTCCAAGGTAAAACCCGTCGGTATCCTTGTAGTAGATCGGAATGGGAATGGCATCCATCAGTTGCCGGCTGAACAGCAATTGCTCAGCGAGATTTGCCTCGACATGTTTTCGGGCGGTAATGTCGGTGCGTATGGCAATATATTCATAGGGAAAACCGGAGGCATCGACGAAGGGCACGATGGTGGCTGCGACCCAGAACTCACTGCCGTCTTTGGCCCGGTTACAAATTTCGCCATGCCAAACCTTGCCGGCACAAATGTCCACCCACATTTGCTCAAAATAACCTTGGTCGTGACGTCCGGACTTGAGGATGCGGTGGTTACGGCCGATCAATTCATCGCGCCCATAGCCGCTTATCGCGCAGAAACGACTGTTGGCATAGGTGATATTTCCGACCGTATCGGTAATGCTTACAATGGCATGCTCGTCAAGAGCGTTTTTCAGATTGTCGAGTTGGATGCGCTGTTTTTTGCGCTCATGCATCAGATTGGCGATGATACGTGCCAGCGACTCCAGTTCATCGCTGGCGCCAACGCCACCGACCTCTTCCACGCCAACGAGTTCAGCCACCGTGTTGCGCAGGGAACGAACGGCACGGCTGCGGGCGGCAATGTCTTCGCGCAGGCGCGCATTGACATCATTGAGTTCCTTGGAACTCAACTCAAGGCTGCGGGAACGCAGTTCGAGATCGCGGTCGGACTGCTCGTAGCTCGCGTTGACCCGCTCGACAAGGTCACCGAAATTCGCCAGGAGCGCTGCCACGACGGGATCGAGTCCCGGCTGGGCCGCTGCGTTGGCTGCCTTGTCGAGAAAACAGGCAAGATCGTGCTCATCGGCCAGTCCGAGCGCACGCTTCAACTGACGTTGCAGGCTGCGGTGCATGAGCAATGACAGCCTAGGCTTCGCCCAGCAAAGTGATAGTCATCGTCTGGTTGTGCAAATGACAGGCACTACCTGGCTGAAACGGGCTGATCTCGCCGTAGGAATAATAGCCGGTGAGCGTCACCTCTTTTCCCAGCACGTCACCGACAGCTTCGATCTCCCCATCCACTCGGTCGCCCATCACGAGTTTGCGGCCGACACAACTGACCAGGATGGCAAGGCTGGGGCCGGATGTCTTGGTCATGGCTGCGGCGGCGGCGGCGGCAGATTCGGCCCCGCTGACAAGGCGATCCGTACTCGCGTGCATCAGCTTGAGGTAGCCGTGTGGATCGATCATACCCGCCAGTGTCAGGCTGCCAGCGGTTTCGTCAATGCCAAGGATGGTGCGGATTAGCCCCAGCGCATCGTGGTCCTGGCCATGCATGGCAAAGGGAAACAGCAGGCCCGAGGCCGGTAGATCGGCAGCATGGTCACCCAAATAGCGCTTGTAAACGTCCAGAGCGGATTCGCCGTCGAGTTCGTAAAGCACGTTGCCGACCGAACGCGTCACCTTGCGCGCTGGACCAAAGGATTCCCATCCACCAAACGAACCGTGGGCAAATTGCAGATCGTCGCCGGCAAAACCGACAGCAACAATGGTACGGTCACTAGCCCCATCCGGGCCGAGGGTATAGGTGTGCTGAAAGGTTCCGCCATCACCCGCCAGCCCACCGGTGATGGGTAACTGAACGCCCACATGACGGGCAATGCCCTCGACGAGGGCACTGCCGTTGATCCGAACGCCCGGCCCGAACACCATCATCGCCTTGAGATCACGCGCCGCCAACGCAGCACCGATCCGCTCGCCGGCGGCCAGGGAGTCATCCATTCCATTCAGGATGGTGCTGGCCGGTGTCAGGCGGCTCTTTTCCAGGCGCACTGCGGTGACAACGCAATGACCATCATGCACGGTCGTGGCGGCAATCTCCCCCGCAGTCGAGCAACCAATCAGTACTGCCGAGGGAAATGCCCCTTGCAACACTGCGACAAAGCCTGTGTCGGCAAGAAAATCGACCGCAGCAAACACTGTGACCCAGTTGGGCTGGATCGCTGCCAGCGGCACCAGCAAGGTCGCGGCGGCGTCAGCCGAAACCGGTTTTTTCAGGGTGATCTGGCTGATTAGCATAGTCCACTCCTCCGCTTTTTCCTGTGATCCGATTATGAGCTTGCCATTGTCGCCAATCGCAGGCTCAGTTGGCAAGAAGGAAATCCCGCACCAGCGCGATTTGGGCATCATTCAGGAACATCGGCGCATGGCCGACACCCGCGACCTCAACGCTACAGGGGCGGGGACCGCGCTCCCGCATCGCCGCCACCGTATCACGCGACAACAGGTCGGAATGCTCGCCGCGGATCACGCAGGTCGGGCAGCGAATCGCATCGTAGAGCGGCCACAACTCGACATCCTGCCCGGGCCCCTGTGACTGCGCAGCGGCCAGGAAGGGCGCCGCAATACCCGGGTCATAACGCAGTGCCAGCCGTCCTGCCAGCGCCGACTTTTTCACCACGCTTTCCGTCAACTGGCGCCATTGCGCAGCGGAGAGATTGCCGAATGGCGCACCCACCGCACGAATATAGGCCTCCGCTGCCTCGATCGAGTCGAATTCAGGTGGATTGGCCAGGTACTCACCGATGCGACCGAGCGCCGCCGCCGCTATCACCGGCCCGACATCATTGAGGATCAACTTGCGGATGGGCGTCTCGGCCTGTGCCGCCAGCCCCATGCCGATCAGCCCCCCCATCGAGGTGCCGAGCCAATCGATCGATTCGACATCGAGGCGCGCCAACAACACCATCATGTCGGCAACGTACTGGGGGACGGCGTAATACTGGGAATCGCGCAACCAGTCGCTCTGCCCGCGCCCCACGGTATCCGGACAGACAACGCGGTATTCGTCACACAGCGAGCGGGCGAGAAAATCGAAATCGCGACCGCAGCGCGTCAGACCATGCACGCAAACCAGCACACGGGGATTGTGCGGATCGCCCCACTCCACATACGCCATGCGGTGCAGTCCCGCCGGCGAGAGGCAACGGACTGTCCGCTGGCGAGGATCGGCCATACTTACAGCCAGCGTAACAAGACGTTGCGAAACTTCGAGGCGGTCATCTTGTCTTCGTTACTCCATGCCGGCTGAAGCCACTCTTGATCTCCACCCATTTCTCGAACGAACGGCGCGGGGACAGCATGGTGACACCGGTATTCTCGACCACCGGCTTGTTCGGGTTGCCAGCCCAGGCCACTTCCTGCGGCTCGGCCGGGCGAAACCAGTAGAAACGCACCCAACCCGAGCGCGGTGAACGCGTCTTGATCGCCATCATCCCGCTGATGCCACCCAGAATGGCGAACTGCTGGGGAAACAGGGCTTCGAGGCTCTGGGTCGTGGCCACGGCGTCCTTGCACTCGTTGAGGAACCAGCTATCAGACAGGACAATGCCGATGGCGCGCTCGTCGAACTCGTCCGCCATCGACTGAAACATCAGGTTGATCGACGGCTTGGGTGCCACCTCGGGCGACGGCGTGGTCAGGTGGAAACAGCCATTCTGGAAAGTCAGGTTGGTACCGGGAGGAATGATGTAGACAATGTCGGTGCGGGGCAGTTCGTTGTCCACCAGTTCGCGCACCGGGATGCGCGTCTCGCGGGCGAGAATCTCCGCCATCATGCTCCGATGGGTCGACGACATGTGTTGGGCAACCACGGAAATACATTCGAGGCCCGGAGTCAGCCCACCGACGAACTGGCTCAGCGCTTCTAGGCCACCGGCCGAGGCCCCAATACCGACAACATGGGGATGGGAAACTCCCGAAATCCTGATAGAGGATCGCTCTGCTGGCGAAGTCTTGCTATTCGAAGGTTTCTCAGCCATTTGCCGCCATCACGGGATCAGGAACAACAAGGATTAAGCACTTTGATCAACGCAGACATGGCATTATCGAGCGACCCGATAATTTCATCAAGTTCGGGATCGACCAACCCTTGCTTCAGTCGGGCATCAGCGGCCGTTGCCCACTTCTGCACCTCGACAGCGCCGAGAATTCCCGCCACGCCCTTGAGCGAGTGGGCGATGCGGCGGGCATCGGGCAGGTTGCCGCTGGCCATGTTGGCTCGCATCAGCCCCAAATCGCCGCTGTGCTCTTCGATAAAGCGGCCCAGCAACTGGCGGTAGCGGAGCTTGCGCCCCAGCAGGGAGACCAAACCGGCCTCTACATCCAGCCCAGCGAGGGCTTCGAGATCGCTGAGGTCATCCCCGGCTGTAATAGTCGGCGCTGGCGGGACGGCGATGCTGCGGTTCTTGGCCAGGTCGATTGGCGCTTGCTCCGGAGCCTTCGGGGCATCGTGGTCGATCTTGCCGCCGGCCAGGACATACAGCAGTTCATCGTGGAGATGCGCTGCCGTCCGGGGTACGGAGACGATACCGTCGAATTGTACGGCGCAGATATTCTTGGCGTCTTCGGCATCGTGATCCTTAGAGGCTACCAAGATGAGGGGCGGAATCTTGCCAAGGCGCGGCTCGCGCAATCGCCGCAGCGCATCACCCGCGAATAATTTATCGATGGCGGCGAGCGGTGCATGGCATAACACCAGATCGTAAGGCATGCCAGCCCGCACGGCGGTTTTGATACGCGTCGCGGCTTCCCGGCCATTGCGCCAGGCATAGAAGCGCATTCCCAGCTTCACCACCAGATTGCCCAGTTCGGCAATCTGCCGATCATCCTGACCAATGATGAGAACTCGGCAATGGTTCAGGTCGACTACGGGTGTAATGGGCATGACCACTTGCGCCGGCTGAAAATCAGCCTCGAACCAGAATGTACTGCCCTTGTTCGGTTCGCTTTCGGCACCAATGCGACCGTGCATCAAGTCGGCAACCCGGCGGCAAATCGCCAGTCCGAGCCCGGTACCGCCATGCAGGCGGGTAGTCGAATCATCCCCCTGCTCGAAGGCGCGAAATAGCCGCTCATGCGTTTCGGGGCCAAAACCGATCCCCGAATCCTGCACTTCGAAACGGACACGCTGTCCGGCATCGATCTTTGACAGATCGAGGATGTCATTGATGATTGCCAGCAGGTGCTGAGCTGCGGCCGACATCTTGAGCAAACGGCCGCGCTGTTTCGGGTCGTCGATATCCTGCAGCATCAACTGGCCCAGGGCGATGACCGCATTCATCGGCGTGCGGATCTCGTGGCTCATATTGGCGAGGAAAGAACTCTTCGCCTCGTTGGCCGCCTCGACGGCGCGGCGGCTGGCTTCCAACGCCTGCGGGGTCTGGGTCAGCTTGGCTGTGCGCTCCTCTACCAGTTTCTGAAGGTGGTGGCGATGGCGATCCAGTTCCTGCCCCATGCGCTTGCGGTCAGTGATGTCCTCCTTGATGGCGAGGTAATGGGTGATGTGGCCGGCATCATCGTGCAACAGGGAAATCTCCGCAAACTCGGTGTATTCCTCGCCGTTCTTGCGGTGATTGATCATTTCGCCTTTCCATACATTCCCCGCTTGCAGGCAGGCGAACATGGCCTCGAAGATGGATCGAGGCGTCTTGCCCGAAGACAGTATCCTCGGGTTATGGCCGAGCAAATCTTCCCTTAGATAGCCAGACAAGTCACAGAATGTCCGATTGGCGTACACGATATTGGCTGCCAGATCGGTGATGACGATGCTGCTTGGGCTCTGCTCGACCACGAGCGCCAACTGACACAACAGGACGTCGTCGAGAGGTGGCGAGACATTATGCAAATGCGGCTTTCCCATGCTCCAACAGCAATCTGGCCAGATTCAATGTCCGGCAGAAGCGTAATTATGCCAGTAGTATCCTAGCAAATCACGCTCGTGCGTCCAGTGCATGCCGTCGGTTGCCAGCAGGACGCGTACCGCTCCATCCCCGTCGGTACGATGCACCCGGGCTCCGGTAGCGCGGTAACGGGCTTCGACTTCCGGCCAGGGATGCCCGAAACGGTTGCGGTAGCCGACCGGAAACACCACTTCTTTGGCGCCGACTGCGGCGACGAAGGCCGGCGTGGAGGTTTTCTTCCCGCCATGATGTGGCGCGACCAGAATGTCCGACCTGAGGGCCGAGCCGTGCCGCACCAGCAGTTCTTCTTCGGCCGGACCTTCCAGATCACCGGGAATCAGCACATTCCCATAGGCGCTATTGATCTTCAGCACGCAACTCATCGCGTTGGTCGGGCGTTTGAAGTCGTAGTCCGCCGCCAGTGGATGCAGAATGACAAAACGCACGCCATCCCATTCCCAGCTTTCCCCGTCGTTGCAATGCCGTCCCGCCAGCGCCGACTTTTCCATGGAAGTGAGGACATCGGTTACGGGGAGCGACTTGAGTACCGAGCCAGCGCCGCCGGCATGATCGCGGTCGGCATGGCTGACCACCAGAGCATCCAGTCGTACCACTCCGACCGCGCGCAGGTAAGGCAGGACGATGCGTCTGCCGGCATCCGCTGTTCCACCAAAATCCGGCCCGGCGTCGTACAGGAGGTCATGTGTCGTCGTCTGCACATGCACCGCCTGCCCCTGGCCGACATCGAGGATGGTCACCCCCACTTCGCCGGGTGCCGGACGCGGCGGCAATACGAGAAATAGCGGCAATAGCAGCAACGCCCCGAGCCAGCGCGTCGGGAAGCCGCATGGCAACAGCAGCCAGACCACCCCGACCAGACCCAGCGGCACCGCCCAGGGCGGCGGCGCATGTTGCTGCCACAGGGCACCTGGCCAGGTGGCCAGCCAGCCGAGGAAATCCATCAGCGGCACCAGCAGACCATAGGCCAGTTGCAACACCCAACCCAGTCCCGGCAGGCTGCCGATCAGCGCCAGCGGCGTGACCAGCAGACTGACGAGTGGAATTGCCACGGCATTGGCGAACGGTGAAACCAGTGAAAACTGCTGGAAGAGGGCCAGCAGCAAGGGAATCAGGCCGAGGGTCATCGCCCATTGCGCCCGGCCCCATTCGACCAGCCAGTTCCGGCGGCGGCTCTGCGCGCCGGCGATGAAAAACAGCAGCGCCACTGCGGCGAAAGACAACCAGAAACCGGCGGCCAGCACCGCCCATGGATCGAACAATAGGACAACCAGCAGGGCCAGGCCGAGGGTGTGCGGCACGGCGATGGCCCGCCCCGACAACAGTGCAGCAACCACGGCGGCCAACATGATGAGGGTGCGTTGTGCCGGCACGCCGAAACCCGCCAGCAGAGCATAGGCGCAGGCACCCGCCAGTCCGGCCAGTGCCGCCGCCTTTTGGGCGGGCCAGATCAGCGGCAAGCGTGCCGACCGTCGCCACAAAAACGAGACCAACCAGGCCAGCAGCGCACCGATCATCGTGACATGCAAGCCCGAAATCGACATCAGGTGGGTGATGCCCGTCGCGGCAAACAGGCGCCACAGTTCCGGCGTAATCGCCTGCTGGTCGCCGACCGCCAGCGCAACGAGCACGCCGGCATAAGCATGCTCGGGCAGCGCCCGCAGGATGCGAGCGCGTATTGCTTCGCGCAAGCGTTCGACTGACCAACCGGCAGTTGCCTGCCGTCCCGCCAGTGCCGACTTTTTGATGTAACCCGTGGCGCGGATGCCGCGTTCGAACAACCAGCCTTCGGCATCGAAACCGTGGGGGTTGACGTTGCCGTGCGGCCGCTTGAGGCGCACCAAGAAGCGCCAGCGCTCGCCGGCATGCAGCAGGGGCAGGCTGTCGGGGGCGGCATCAAGCTCGTCGCCCTCCTCCTCTACGGATTCGACCTGGCGATACCATCTGAGTGCGATGCGCGCAGGTACGGGTGCCGGCGCCTGCTCTACCTTGAAGGTAAACCGCACGCCACGATCGAAAACTTGCGGCAGTTCGGCGACGATGCCCGTCACCTCGATGTCGCGCCCTTCCCATTCGGCCGGGAGCGCATCGGCCAACCGCCAGTGCGCGAAACCGCCGGCCCAGGCAAAACCAAGCAACGCTGAACCGAGAATGGCCACAGTGCGCCAGCGCGAGCGACCGAGCCACCACCCGCCGACACCGACGACCGCCAGCAGACCCAGAAAAGTCGGCGCTGGCAGGACGGCGACCTGTTGCAACAGCCACACACCCAGAGCAAAAGCCAACACCCGCCACGGCATTACAATGACCTCATGCGCAATTGGCTACGTCGCTTCCTGCCGGACCACACTGCCGTGCATGGCAACCGCTGGCTGGCACCCTTCCGCAACACGTTGTTGCATCCGCGCTTGTGGCACCTCAATCGCCATTCGGTCGCCGGCGGCCTGGCGGCCGGGCTGTTCTGTGGCCTGATTCCGGGAGGACCATTGCAGATGCTGGCAGCTGCCCTCTGCGCGATCCTCTTTCGCATCAACTTGCCCATCGCGATCCTGACCACACTTTATACCAACCCCATCACCATCATCCCGCTTTATGTGGTCGCCTACGGACTGGGTCACCTTCTCCTCGGCACCGCTGTCCCGTTCACGGCACCGCCGGAATATTCTGACCGCGGCCTGCTCGCCTGGATCGAGCAGTTTGGTGCCTGGATTGCCCATCTGGGTCTGCCACTCGTCCTCGGTCTAGTCATGCTGGCGAGCGGGCTGGCCGTCGCCGGTTACGTGGGGACACGACTCGCCTGGCGCCTCTGGCTGTTGCGCAAGTGGACACTACGCAAGTCGGTCCGCCGCACTAGACCCTGAAACGCGCCACCGCAGCGTCGAGGGTATGCGATTCCTCTTCGAGTTCGCTCATCGCCTGCCCGGCACCGGCAACGCTTTGCGCGTTTTCGTCGCTCATGCGGGTGATGCCTTCCACCTGCTGGGCAATCAGATTGCTGGCCTGCGACTGTTCGCCCAGCGCTGCGGAAATATCGTGGGCAAAGCCCTGGCTCTGCCGCGAACTGGCATGGATGCGCTCGATCGACTGCTTGGCATTGGACGCATAAGTCGCCGTCGTTTCCATCTGCACGACCACCTGGTGAATGTTGCTGACTGCATGACCGGAGCTTTCCTGGATCGCCTTGATCATGCGGGTGATCTCCTCGGCCGAACTGGTGGTCTTCTCGGCCAGCTTGCGCACTTCGTCGGCAACGACGGCGAAGCCACGCCCCTGCTCGCCGGCCCGCGCCGCCTCGATGGCGGCGTTCAACGCCAGCAGGTTGGTCTGGTCGGCCACCTCGCGGATGGTGCTGACAATGCTGGAAATTTCGTTGGACTGCTGCCCGACACGCTTGATCACATCGGCCGATTCCCGCACCGTTCTGGAAATCTTCATCATTTCGTCGAAGGCGTTCTGGATGACGCCGACGCCTTCGGTCGCCAGTTCTGCGGATTCGCGGTTGGCTACCAGTGCCTGGCTGGCATTGTCGTGGATGTTGTTGATGCTGACGCTCATCTCCTCGACCGCGGCAGCCACGGTCGCCGTCGCATCGTTCTGACCATTCACCGATTGATTGATGTGTTCCAGTGCGGCCGACATGGAGCCGCACGAAGAAGCGGTTTTGCGCGCATTGGCGCCAATCTGGCCGATCAGGTCGCGCAAATTGCCCTGCATGCCTTCGAGCGCACGGAGCAGGTCACCGGTCTCGTCCCGGCCACGGGTATCGATCTGGTTGGTCAGGTTGCCACCCGCAATCGAAGTCGCGGTACGAATGGCCTCTAACAACGGTGCAACGATCTTGTCGGCCAGCACCAGCGCACTCACCGACGCCGCCACGAGAGCGATCAGGAAGACCACGATATCGACGACTATCGTTCTCGATGCGCTCGCGGTTCCGTCGGCAATGAACATGCTCGTCTCGGCTTTCTGTTCATTCAGCATCTTGCTCAAGTTGGCGTCGATGTCGATAAAGCGCTTGTCGGCTGCCTTCATCATGCCCGTGCCGGAGGAAACGTCGGACTCCGCCATGTCGATGGCTTGGGCGATGTTCTTGCGGTACTTGGCCAGCGGCTCCTCGATAACAGCGATTTCCTGTTTTTCATTCGCCTCGATGTCATCCCGTTCGCGGAACTGCTTCAGCAGCCCGATCGCATTGTCGGCGTGGCCCAGAACGACCGCCGTTTCCTTCTGGATGCGCGCCCCGTCCAGATTCGCCATGGTGGCAAACAGCCGGTAGGCGCCCACATTGGCTTCCAGCAGTTCACTGCGCCCCTCGGTCAGCAAGGCGGTGTGTTGAATGCTCTTGGCAGCGATGGCGTCAAGCGTCTGTTGCATCGAGCGCATGCCGAGAATACTGACGATGCCAATCACCAGCATCAACAGGATGGCGACCAACGAAGGAATGAGAATCTTGATCTTGATTTTCATGAGATACACCCGACAGGTAATTCCCGCAGGGAATCGAGGATACGCTGCGGTTGGCTACGCCGCAAAATCAGTGCTTGTAGACGCCGGCGCAAACGATCACGTCGCCGGTCTTTTCGCAATACGCAGACTTCGGCAGGATCTTCTTGGTGGTCGGCTCGGTGAATTTGTAGTCATGCCAGAACTTGCCCTTGCTCTTGGCAAACTCGACGCGCTCCTTGACAAATTCCTTGCCGTCGGCATCGGCCAGTTCGATCAGGTCCTTGCCGACCTGTTTTTCGTTCTGGCCATGGGCCAAGCACTTGCCGTTCATGTCATACACCACCGGGTAGAGATCGCGGTCCACCCATTTCTTGTCCTTGCCGGTGATTTCCTTGAAGGCGGCATCCTTGTTGGCGGTCACGGCCTGCACAGCCTTGGCGACCAGGGCCTCGGCCTCCTTCGGGGTGGCGAATTCACCGGCGGCGAAGGCGGTGGAGGAAACGAGGGAAACAGCAGCAATCAGCAAACAGGTTTTGCGCATGTCCATGCTCCTTGGGTCGGGTTACGGGAAGGGATAATATTACCCCCCGCGGCAAGGGTGCGTCCATGCCCGTTCAGCCTTAACTCACTGTTCGCTCAGTCGTCCGTCCTCAAGAAAAAGTCGGCGCTGGCAGGACGCCGCCAGCGCGGCATCGTGCGTGACGATGATCAAGCTGGTTCGGAAATCGGCATTCAGGCGCAGCATCAGCGCGAATACTTCGTCGGCGGTATGCCGGTCGAGGTTGCCGGTCGGTTCGTCGGCCAGCACGCAGGCCGGCCTGGTTACCAGCGCCCGCGCCAGCGCCGCGCGCTGGCGTTCGCCGCCCGACAATTCCCCCGGCCGGTGCCTGAGCCGATCACCCAGCCCGACCTCGGCGAGGATCGCTGCTGCCTTTTCCGTCGCCTCGGCCTTGCTCATGCGCCGGATCAGCAGCGGCATGGCGACGTTTTCCTGCGCGGTGAATTCCGGCAACAGATGGTGAAACTGGTAGACAAAACCGAGGCACTCGTTGCGCAGCCGGCCGCGTTCGGTTTCCGACACTTTCGCCAGATTCTTGCCCAGCAGATGCACCGAACCGGCCGAGGGCGCATCCAGCCCACCGAGGAGGTGCAACAGGGTGCTCTTGCCCGAGCCGCTCGCCCCGACGATGGACACCGTCTCGCCTGCGCCGACTTTCAGATCGACCCTGGCCAGCACGTGAATCACTTCCCTTCCCTGCTGGAAGGATTTGCTCAACCCCGCGCAGGCAAGCACCTCATTCATAACGCAGCGCCTCCGCCGGATTCACGCGCGCGGCACGCCAGCTCGGGTAGAGCGTCGCCAGCAGCGTCAGCACGAAGGACGTCACGGTGATGATGCCGACATCCGCCCAGTGCAGGTCCGAAGGCAGGTCGGAGATGTAATAGACATCCTTGGCAAGGAACTGAATACCGAGCACGCGCTCAAGGAAGGGCACCACCACATCGACATTCAGCGCCAGGGCGACGCCACCCGCCACGCCCAGCGCCAGGCCGATCACGCCGATCAGCGTGCCCTGCACGATGAAGATGCGCATGATGCTGCCGGGGCTGGCCCCCAGCGTGCGCAGGATAGCGATGTCGGCGCGCTTGTCGGTGACCGTCATCACCAGCGTCGACACGATGTTGAAGGCGGCGACGGCGACGATCAAGAGCAGGATCAGGAACATCATGTTCTTTTCAATCGCCACGGCGCGGAAGAAATTGGCGTGGCTACGCGTCCAGTCCGAGACGCGCATGTCCGCGCCAATCTGCCCGGCCAGTTCGCGCACCACCGCCGGGGCGGCGAACAAGTCGTCGAGCTTGAGCCGCACGCCCGAGACGCGGTACTCCATCTGATAAAGCCGCTGCGCATCGGCCATGTGCAGCAGCGCCAGGCCGGCGTCGTACTCGAACATGCCGACCTCGAAGATGCCGACGACGGTGAACTGTTTCATGCGCGGCAGCACGGCGGCAGGCGTCACCATGCCCTGCGGGGCGATCAGGGTGACCTTTTCACCCACCCGGGCATGCAGCGCGTAGGCCAGTTCGGCACCGAGGATGATGTCGAACTCGCCCGGCCGCAGATCCGCCAGCGCACCCGCCTTCATGTGCTGCGCAAAGTCGGCCACGCGTTCTTCCTCCGCCGGCACAATGCCTCGCACCAGCACGCCTTTCACCTGACCGTCCAGGGACAGCATGCCTTGCTGCTGCACGTAGGGGGCGGCCGCTAGCACGCGCGGATGCTTCGCCACCAGATCCACGGCGACCTGCCAGCGGTCCAGGTCGCCCTCGGCGCCGGAAATTTGTGCGTGGGAAGCCACGCCGAGGATGCGCGTCCGCAGTTCCTTCTGGAAGCCGTTCATCACCGACAGCACGACGATCAACGCCGCCACGCCGAGCGCCAGGCCCAGCATGGAAATCAGCGAGATGAAGGAAATGAAGCGGTTGCCGCCGCCCGACTTGCGGGAGGCGGTGTAGCGCAGTCCGATGGTGGTTTCGATGGACATGGAGGCGTGATTCTAACCGTCGCCTCAAATCATGCCGTCCCGCCAGCGCCGACTTTTCAATCAGCGCCGGATCTGGATCTCGTCGATGTAGCCGAGCATGCCGGTGCGGATGCTGGCCGCATTGCCCTCGTCGGTGTCGATGTGCATGGCCAGCCGGAAATTCGGGTTCACCCGCACCACCACATCGCCGAAGATCAGTTCGCGGTCGCCGTCGATGCGCACACGCACCACGTAGCGGTCGCGCAAACCACGGCGCATGGCGTCCTCGGGCGACATGTGGATATGGCGCTGGGCACAGATCACCCCACGCGCCAGTTGCGACGTGCCGTAAGGGCCTTCAAGGGTGATGCCCGGCGTATTGGCCAGGTCGCCCGATTCGCGGATCGGCGGCTGGATGCCGAGCTTGAACTGCTCGGTCATGGCGATCTCGACCTGGGTTTCCTTGCGGGTCGGGCCGAGCACGCGCACGTTGGCGATCTTGCCCTTGGGGCCGACCAGATGCACCTTCTCGGCACAGGCGAACTGGCCCGGCTGCGACAGTTCATGCTCGGGTGTCAGCTGGTGGCCGGGGCCGAACAGCTTTTCGACATCCTCCTGCGCCAGATGGACGTGGTGGGCAGAAATCTCGATCGGGATCGGTTCTTCTTCGCCGGCTTCGTTGCGCGCGATCAGTGTCCGTTCCGTCGCGCGCAGGGCTTCCCAGGCCACCAGCCGTTCGTCGTTGCTGGCGATGACGATGATCTTCACCCGCGAGTCATCGCTGGAGATCACCGCATGCGAGGTCACCTGGTCGAGGTTGCGGTTCTTTTCCTCGTCGAGCTTGATGCCCATGTAGTCGAGGCCCTGGCAGGCCAGGCTGCGCACGGCGGCACTGGTCTCGCCGATGCGGCCGGTGAAAGCCAGCACGTCGATGCCGCCCATCGCCGCCACATAGGCGCCGATGGTCTTGCGGATGTGATAGCAGTAGGCGCGGTGCGCCAGCAGGGCACGATGATGGCCGTCTTCGGCAGCGGCCTCGATCTCGCGGATGTCGCCGGAGATGCCGGAAATGCCCTTCATGCCGCTGTCCGAGTTGATCAGCTTCGACATCTCGTCGGGGGTCATCTTGTAATGTTCCATCAGATGGATCATCACCGCCGGATCGAGGTTGCCGGCGCGACTGGACATGATCAGGCCTTCGGAGGGCGTCAGGCCCATCGAGGTATCGACCGAACGGCCGTGGTCGATGGCACACATCGACGAACCGATGCCAAGGTGGCAGGAAACGATTTCCAGTTCCGAGATCGGTCGCCGGGTAACCTCCGCCGATTTGAGCGACACATAGCGGTGCGAAGTGCCGTGGAAGCCGTAGCGGCGGATGCCATCCTTCTTGTAATAGTCGTATGGCAACCCATACATGTAGGCGTAGGTCGGCAGCGTCTGGTGGAAAGCGGTATCGAACACGGCAACGTGCGGCACGGTGGGAAAGAACTTCATCGCCACCCTGATGCCGTCAAGGTTCACCGGGTTGTGGTAGGGCGCGTACACCGCGAGTTGTTCGATGTCCTGCATCACCGCCGGGGTGATCAGGGCGGAGCTGTAGTATTTGTTGCCGCCATGCACGACACGGTGACCGACCACCACCACCTCCTGCGGCACCAGCACATAACGTCCGCCCAGTTTGCCGGTCTCGTCGAAAATGACGGAGATCAGATCAAGCAGATCGAAATGCGGCCGTGTCCGCTCGATGACTTCGCCGCCGGCGACCAGCCGCACATTGACATCGCCATTGTTCATGTGGTCGAAGATGCCATGCAGGTCGCGGCTTTCGTCCTCGGTGTCGTAGATGCCGAAACGCACCTGTGCATGGCCGACATTGAGCGCCAGGATGCGGCCCGGCGTTTCGCTCTTGAGGCGCAACGCATAGGGATCGGCGGCATTGGCGAGCGCCTGTGACTGGATATGACTGCAGTTGAGGTCGACCGCTTTCGCCGCATTGGCCTTCAGGCGCTCGGCCAGCAGGCGAGAGAGGAACATCACCGCCTTCGGATGGGTAACGATATCGCGGTTGAAGACGGCCTGCGGGATCATCAGAACGAACACGCGATTGCTGGCAATGATGTCGGTCAGGGTGCAATCGCCGGTAAGTAGGGACATCTCGCCGAAGACATCGCCGTCGTTGAGTTCGCTAATCACAGTGCGCTCGCCATAAGCGCCCAGAACGGACACTTCGGCCCGGCCGGACAGCATCACGCCGAAGAATTCGCCTGGGTCGCCGCAGGCACGCAAGGCTTCCTTGCCTTCGAAGCTGCGCACCACGCTGTCGGCGACGATGCTGTCGATTTTGACGGCAGGAAACCCTTCAAACAGGCGTACTTTTTCGGTCAGGAACTGTTTGACTTCCAATGGCGTCATGGCTGATCTCGCTTTACAGTATTTTCTGTTCAAAGTATGGCACAAGAATACGCATCATGCTGCAATGCAGCAGAGGGTTTTTGCCCGTTTTCTCCGTGTTAGCATCGGCCCATGCGCCTGACCATTCATGCCCCCGGCCTCCTGCTGCCGAAAGCCGTTCTCGCCGATACCGTTTTCGACCTGTCCGCACCGTCAATCTCGCTACTGCTGGGGCGCGGCCGGCGTTTCGACCTGCGTCGTGACTGGTTCGCCGCTGCGTTTGGACAGAGCGGAGCTTTGCCGGCGGCAGCTATTAGAAAAGTCGGCGCTGGCGAGACGGCAGCAGGCACGCCCTGGCTGTGTCTCGACCCGGTGCATCTCGAGGTGAAGCGCGAAGGTATCCTGCTTGGCGATCGGGCCGAACTCGACCTGAACGAAACCGAAACCACCGCTCTCATCGCCGCCATGCAACCCTTGTGGGCCGACTGGGGCACGCTGTCAGCCTCCCGCCCCGCGCAATGGGAATTGCAGTTGTCGCGTTCCCTGTTGCTCGACACCCGTCCAGCGGATGATGCCATCGGCCTGCCGGTCGATCCGGCGCTGCCCGGCGGACCGGACGGAGCGGCATGGCGTCGTCTGCTGGTCGAAGCCCAGATGATCCTGCATGCCCATCCGGTCAACCGCGAGCGCGAAGCCCGCGGCCAGCCGATCATCAACAGCCTGTGGCCTTGGGGTTTTGGCAGCCTGTCAGATTCCAGCGAACCGAAGGCGACCGATTTCGAACTCGCGTGGAGCGATGACGCGGTGCTGGCCGGCCTGTGCGCCCATGCCGGCATCCCATGTAGTTCTCCGCCGATCTCATTTCAGTTGCCATCTCGCAATGTGTTCTGTCAGGTCAATCATCTATTGAAACCTGCCCGTAGCAAGGATGCCATTGGTTGGCGCCAGGCGCTGCTGACCATCGAGCAGGATTGGCTGGTTCCCGCACTGACCGCCTTGAAGCGCGGCGAATGCAAGTCGGTACGCCTCATCGGCACGGGAGTGCATGGTGCCGAGCGGGCGGTAGTGTACTCGCTGGTACGCCAAAACTTCTGGCGCTTCTGGTGCCGCCCTGCCCCGCTCGTCGAACTGGCCACCGTTTGACTTCACGATGACGCGCATTGCGGTCCGCGCCGTGCCACAACCGGAAATGCTGATGCTGGAGCAGGCCGGTATCCACCCGCTGCTGGCTCGCCTCTATGCCGCCCGCGGCATCAAGCAGGCGGAAGAACTCGATACCCAGCTCAGGTCGCTGTTGCCGCCCGAAACGATGAAAGGTCTGGATCAGGCCGGCGAACTGCTGGCCGATGCCATCACGACTGACCGCAAGATTCTCATCGTCGCCGACTACGACTGCGATGGCGCCACCGCCTGTGCCGTCGGACTGCGCGCCTTGCGTTCCCTCGGCGCCGTCCGGGTGGACTATCTCGTACCCAACCGTTTCGAAACCGGCTATGGACTGTCACCCGAGGTCGCGCAGTTGGCCGCGCAGCATCCCCGCCTCGGACGTCCGGACCTGCTGGTAACGGTCGATAACGGCATCGCCAGCGTGACCGGGGTGGCCGAAGCGCGCAGACTGGGCATGACGGTGATCGTTACCGACCACCACCTGCCGGGTGACGGGTTGCCTGCTGCCGAAGCCATCGTCAATCCCAACCAGCCCGGCTGCCGCTTTCCCAGCAAGCACATCGCCGGCGTCGGCGTGATGTTCTACGTGATGCTCGCGACCCGCGCAGAACTGCGCAAACGTGGCGCATTCGCCGGCGGCAACGGCCCCAATCTCGCCACCCTGCTCGACCTGGTCGCCCTCGGTACGGTTGCCGATGTGGTCAGGCTCGACGGCAACAACCGCGTCCTCGTCACCCAGGGCCTGGCACGCATTCGCGAACGCCGCAGCGTACCCGGCATCGCGGCGCTCTTGCAGATTGCCGGACGCGAAGCCGCCCGTGCCGGCACCTTCGATCTCGGCTTCGCCGTCGGCCCGCGGCTGAATGCCGCCGGACGGCTGGCCGACATGAGCCTGGGCATCGAGTGCCTGATCACTGATGACATGGGCCGCGCCCTCAATCTTGCCCAGCAACTGGAAAACATCAATCTGGAACGGCGCAGCATCGAGGCCGGCATGCTCGACGAGGCCGCCCTGCACCTGGAAGACATCGATGCCGCCGACCGTGCCAGCCTGACGCTGTTCGATCCCGGCTGGCATCAGGGCGTCATCGGTATCCTGGCCGGCCGCATCAAAGACCGGCTGCATCGCCCCACTTTCGTCTTCGCGCGTGGCGAGAATGGTGAGTTGAAAGGCTCTGGCCGCTCCATCGCCGGCCTGCACCTGCGCGATGCGCTCGATCTCGTCGCCAAACGGCATCCGGAAATGATCAAGCGCTTTGGCGGCCATGCCGCAGCAGCGGGCCTGACGCTGATGGAAACCGACCTGCCGGTGTTCGAAGCCGCATTCGAACAGATTGCCCGAGCCCTGCTCACGCCGGCGGCACTGACCCGCACCATCGAGACCGACGGTCCGCTCGAAGCCGGCTATTACGGCCTGGCCGCGGCCCGTCTGCTACAGGAAGCGATCTGGGGCCAGGGTTTTCCTGCACCGCTGTTTTCCGATCGCTTCGAAGTACTCCAGCAACGACTGCTGAAAGACAAGCACCTGAAACTGACGCTAAAGAAAGGCAAGGCGCGGCTGGAAGCCATCCGTTTCAATCACACCGAGAATGCGCCGGAACACATCCATGCGGCGTTCCGCGTCGACATCAATACCTGGCAGGGGGAATCCCGCGTACAGCTGCTACTGGAAGACTTCGAACCCGCCTGAACTGATTACAGGGAACGCAACAATGCGTAGGTGCACAGCGACATCAGCGCATCCGGGAAGATACCGAACAGGGCCACCGCAGCCCCGTTAAGCGACAACAGGAAGCGCATGTCCGGGCTGGCAACGATCGGCGCGGCATCCACGGGCGCATCGAAATACATCAACTTGACGACGCGCAAATAGTAGAACGCGCCAATCAGCGAGAACATCACCGCAAAGACCGCCACGGCAATATGGCCGGCATCCACGGCGGCCAGCAGTACCGAGAACTTGGCGAAGAAACCGACGAAGAAGGGCACGCCGGCCATCGAGAACATGATCGCCAGCATCACGGCGGCGAACCACGGGCTGCGCTGGTTCAGACCCTTGAAGTCTTCAAGGTGTTCGGCGTCGTAACCTGCTCGCGACAACAACAGGATCACGCCAAACGCACCGGCCGACATCAGCACATAGGCGACGGAGTAATACATCGCCGAGCTGTAGGCATTCAGGGCGAAGTGACGGTCGGCACCAACCGTGCCGCTCATCAGCCCCAGCAGCATGAAACCCATGTGGGAGATGGTCGAATAGGCCAGCATGCGCTTGATATTGGTCTGGGCAATGGCCGCCAGGTTGCCGAGGGCGATCGACAATACGGCGAGGATCAGCAGCATCTGCTGCCAGTGCTCGGCCAGTTCGAACAGGCCATAGACCAGCATGCGCAGGGCCATGGCGAAGGCCGCCAGCTTGGGGGCGGAAGCGATCAACAGGGTAATCGGCGTCGGCGCACCCTGATAGACGTCCGGCACCCACATGTGGAAGGGCACCGCACCGAGCTTGAAGGCGATGCCGGAAACAATGAAGACCAGGCCGAACACCAGCACGGTCTTGTTGGCCACGCCCAGATGCAAAGCCTGGGCGACGCCACCGATTTCGAGGGTGCCGGTGGCGCCATAGACCATCGACATGCCGTAGAGCAGCAGGCCGGAAGCCAGCGCACCTAGGATGAAGTACTTCATCGCCGCCTCGGTCGCTTTCGGGGAATCGCGGTCGAGAGCCACCAGGGCATAGAGCGACAGCGACATCAGTTCCAGGCCGAGATAGATGCTGAGGAAATGCGCGGCGGAGATCATCACCATCATGCCGAGCGTGGCGAACAGCACCAGCAGGTAGTACTCGCCCTTGTCGAGCTGGCGCGCGGCCAGCCAGTCGCGACTGTAGATCACCACGACGATCATGCTCAGATAGAGCATCAGCTTGAGGAAATCGGCCAGCAGGTCGTCGACGAACATGTTGCTGAAGGTCAGCACTACCTGCCCGTCCATGGTCAGATAGGTGATCAGCGCGCAGCCGATCAGGGTGAGCAGTGTCAGGAAGGACGTAATCCAGCGCTTGCCATTACCGATGAAGGCATCCACCAGAAGGATGACGCAGGCCATCGTCAACAGGAAGATTTCCGGGATGACCGGAAAAAGATCAGGCGTCACGAAATTATTGAGCATGTTCATTCCGGCGCCATTCACAGTTTGCTCACCGCGACGTGCTTGAGCAGGTTATCGACCGAGGCATGCATGACGTCGGTGAAAGGATACGGATAGACACCCATGGCCAGCACGCACAGCGCCAGCAGGCCGAGGACGACGAATTCGCGGCCATTGATGTCGGTCAGTTCGGCGACATGGGGATTCGCGACCACACCATAAACCACGCGCTTGATCATCCACAGGGTATAGGCGGCGCCGAGAACCAGGGTCGTGGCGGCCAGGAAGCCGATCCAGAAGTTGAACTTGATGGCCCCCAGCGCAACCATGAACTCGCCGACGAAACCCGAGGTGGCCGGCAGTCCTGAGTTGGCCATGGCGAACAGTACGAAGAAGCCGGCGAACTTGGGCATGTTGTTGACCACACCGCCGTAGTCGGCGATCTGGCGCGAGTGCATGCGGTCGTACATGACGCCGACGCACAGAAACATCGCGGCGGAAACGAAGCCGTGCGAGATCATCTGCACCAGCGCACCCTCGACGCCGAGCTGGTTGAAGATGAAAAAGCCGAGGGTGACGAAACCCATGTGCGAGATCGACGAATAGGCAATCAGCTTCTTCATGTCGGCCTGTACCAGCGCGACAAAACCAATATAGATCACCGCGATCAGCGACAGCGCGATCATCATCGGCGCCAGGGTGTGACTTGCATCGGGCGCGATCGGCAACGAGAACCGCAGGAAGCCGTACGCACCGAGTTTAAGCATGATGGCGGCCAGCACCACCGAGCCGCCCGTGGGTGCCTCGACGTGGGCATCCGGCAGCCAGGTATGCACCGGCCACATCGGCACCTTGACGGCAAAGGCCACCAGGAAGGCAATGAACAGCAGGATCTGCGGCGCCAGTTCGAGCTTCAGTTGGTGCCAGTCGAGGAGATTGAAGCTGCCGCCCGAAGCAAGGAACAGATAGATCAGCGCGATCAGCATCAACAACGAGCCGAGCAGCGTATAGAGGAAGAACTTGAAGGCCGCATAGACGCGGTTCGGCCCGCCCCAGACGCCGATGATGATGTACATCGGGATCAGCGAGGCCTCGAAAAAGACATAGAACAGCACCGCATCCAGCGCGCAGAAGATTCCGTTCATCAGGCCCGACATGATCAGGAAGGCGCCCATGTACTGAGCCACCTTGTCCTCGATCACTTCCCAGCCGGCGATCACGACGATGATGGTAATAAAGCTGTTGAGCAGGATGAACAGCATCGAAATGCCATCTACGCCCAGGAAATAATCGATGTTGAAACGCGGTATCCAGGCCCGCTGTTCGACGAACTGCATGCCGGCCTGACTGACATCGAAACCCAGATAGAGCGGGAGGGTCACGGCAAAGCCGATCAGCGCAACGGCCAGCGCCATCATGCGTGCAAGCTTGCGGTCGTTACCCGTGGCAAACACCGCGAAGGCGCCGAGGATGGGAATCCAGATCGTCAGGCTGAGGAGGAAGGAAGTCATTGCAACATACCCGTCAGGCCCGGTTCATCCACAGCGTCAACAGCACGAAGACGCCGATGATCATGGAAAACGCATATTGGTAGAGGTGACCGGTCTGGATCAGGCGCACCATGCCGGCAAACCAGCCGACCAGCCTGGCCGAGCCATTCACCGCGATACCATCGATGATAGTCTGGTCGCCGAACTTCCACAGGCCGCGACCGAGGCCACGCGCGCCACCGGCGAAGAACCAGTCGTTAAACTGGTCGAGACCGTACTTGTTCTCGAGAATTTTTACCGGCAGGGCCAGCTTTTCCCGAATAACGGCCGGCAGGTCGGGGCGCACAATATAGAGAAACCAGGCCGTCGCCGCACCGGAAATGGCCAGCCAGAACGGCAAGGTCGTCACGCCATGCGCCATCATGCCGATCACACCGTGGAACTCGTGAGCCATCTCGGCAAGAGCTTCGTGCCGCTCGGCAATGAAGATGGCGTCGCCGAACCAGTTGCCGTAGAGGAAGCTGCCAATGAACCAGCCGGAAGCGATGGCCGGGATCGATAGCAGGATCAAGGGCACGGTGACGACCAGAGGCGACTCGTGGGGTTCATGGGTACCGTGGTGGCCGTGGTCATGATTGTCATGCCCGTGATTATCATGATTAGCGTGATGCGCCTCGCGGAAGCGTTCCTTGCCGTGGAAGGCGAAGAAGACCAGGCGGAAGGAATACAAGCCGCCGACGAAGACCGCCGCCAGCGCACAGATATAGGCGAAGCCGGCACCCGGCACCCGGGCCAGATGCACCGCCTCGATGATCGAGTCTTTCGAGAAAAATCCGGCGAAGGGCGGCAGGCCGGCGTTGGCGATGGCGCCAATCAATACCGTCAGGTAGGTGATCGGCATGTACTTGCGCAGGCCGCCCATCTTGCGCATGTCCTGCTCGTGGTGCATGGCAATTATTACCGAGCCGGCACCGAGGAACAACACCGCCTTGAAGAAGGCATGCGTCATCAGGTGAAAGATTGCCACCGAGTAGGCCGAAGCACCCAGCGCAATGGTCATGTAGCCCAATTGCGACAGGGTCGAGTAGGCGACCACACGTTTGATGTCGGTCTGCACAATGGCGATCAGCGCCATGAACAGCGTGGTGATGGCACCGATGACGATGACGAAGGACAAGGCTGTGTCCGAAAGTTCGAACAGCGGCGACATCCGCGACACCATGAAGATACCGGCCGTCACCATGGTGGCGGCGTGGATCAGCGCGGAAATCGGCGTCGGGCCTTCCATCGAGTCGGGCAGCCAGACGTGCAGCGGGAATTGCGCCGACTTGCCCATGGCACCGATGAACAGGCCGATGCAGATCGCCGTGATCAGCGGCCAGCCGGTAGTCGCCTCGGTCATCGTGGCGAGTTCTTTCGCCTTGCCGAACACGGTCATATAGTCGAGGCTGCCGGCATAGGTAGCCACCAAGCCAATGCCTAGAAGAAATCCAAAATCTCCGACACGGTTAACCAAAAATGCCTTGAGGTTGGCGTAGATCGCCGTAGGCCGCGTCGACCAGAAACCGATAAGCAGGTAAGACACCAGGCCCACCGCTTCCCAGCCGAAAAACAACTGGACGAAGTTGTTGCTCATCACCAGCATCAGCATCGAGAAGGTGAACAGCGAGATATAGCTGAAAAAACGCTGGTAGCTATGGGTGCCGGCACGGCTGCCGGCCGGCCAGTTTTCCTCGTCGTGCGCCATGTAGCCGATAGTGTAGATGTGCACCATCAGCGAAACAAAGTTCACCACGATCATCATCACAGCGGTGAGGGGGTCAATCAGGAAACCGATCTTGAACGACAGGCCACCGGAAACAAGCCAGGTGTACAGATCACCATTGAAGGTCTGACCATCCTTCACCTCGAAGAAGACCATGATCGAGGCGACGAGGGAAACCGCCACCCCCAGAATGGTGACGGTATGGGCACTGGCGCGGCCAATGGCCTTGCTGAACAATCCGGCGATGATCGCCCCCAGCAGCGGCGCGAACGGGATGACGAGATAGAGCAGTTTCATTTTGCCTATCCCTTCAACTGGTTGAGATCGTCGACATGCGTGGTAGACATATTGCGGAACAGCACCACGAGGATGGCCAGGCCGATGCCCGACTCGGCCGCTGCGACCGTAAGGATGAAAAAGACGACAATCTGGCCGGCGGCATCATTGAGATAGTGCGAGAAAGCGACGAAGTTCAGGTTAACCGCCAGCAGCATCAGTTCGATGGCCATCAGCAGCACGATCAGGTTCTTGCGGTTGAGGAAGATGCCGACGATGCTGATGGCGAACAGGATCGCCGACAGGATCAGGTAGTGGGAAAGCGAGAGTGTCATCATGACGATTGCTCCCCCTGCCCCGCCGATGGCTCTTTATTGCTGGGCATCTTCACCAGCCGCACCCGGTCGTTGCGCTTGACAGCCAACTGCTCCAGCGGATACTGGTACTTGCTGTCTTTGCGCTGGCGCAGGGTCAGCATGATGGCGGCGATGATGCCGACCAGCAGGATCACCGATGCAAGTTCGAAGGGATAAACATATTCGGTGAACAACAGGTGCCCGAGTTCCTTGGTATTGCTGTAGCCGGCCGGCATGCTTTGCCCTGGCAGCACCTCGGTGCTAAAATATTTGCCGCTGAGAACGAGTGCCATCTCGGCCACCATCAGGAGACCGATCATCGCACCGAGCGGCAGATAGCTCCAGAAACGGTGCCGCAGGCGTTCGATATCGATGTCGAGCATCATCACGACGAACAGGAACAGCACCATCACCGCCCCGACATACACCATGATCAGCACGATGGCGAGGAACTCCGCCTCCAGCAGCATCCACAAGCCGGCCGCCGTAAAGAAGGACAAGACGAGGAACAGCACCGCATGCACGGGGTTCCGCGCCGTGATGACGCGCATAGCCGCAACCAGCATGATCGCCGATAGCACGTAGAAGACGAAGGTCTTGAATTCCATCATCGGTATTTGGCGTCGAGTTCGCGGTTCCTGGCGATGTCTTGTTCGTAACGATCGCCGTTGGCCAGCAACATCTGCTTGGTGTAATAGAGGTCGCCGCGATTCTCGCCGTGGTATTCGAAAATGTGCGTCTCGACGATGGCATCCACCGGGCAGGCCTCTTCGCAGAAGCCGCAGAAGATGCACTTGGTCAGGTCGATGTCGTAGCGCGTGGTGCGCCGGCTACCGTCGTCGCGCTGGGCCGATTCGATGGTGATCGCCAGGGCAGGACAGACCGCCTCACACAATTTGCAGGCGATGCAGCGTTCTTCGCCATTGGGGTAGCGACGCAACGCATGGAGGCCACGGAAGCGCGGCGACATCGGCGTTTTTTCTTCCGGGTACTGGATGGTGATCTTCGGCTTGAACAGATAGCCGGCTGTGAGGGCCAAGCCTTGTACCAGTTCCTTGAGGAAGAGACTGCCGATGAAATCGCGTGCGCCCAAGGTCAGCTCCTCTATTTCCAGATGTTGAAGGGCGACATCATCCAGACCCCGACGACGAGGATCCAGGCGAAGCAGATCGGAATGAACACCTTCCAGCCCAGGCGCATGATCTGGTCGTACCGATAGCGCGGGAAGGTGGCACGGAACCAGATGAAGCAGAACAGCAGG
Organism: Rhodocyclaceae bacterium; assembly: GCA_013426785.1. Classification (GTDB taxonomy): domain Bacteria; phylum Pseudomonadota; class Gammaproteobacteria; order Burkholderiales; family Rhodocyclaceae; genus Sulfuricystis. The sequence goes on from JACDZI010000003.1 coordinate 56,426, forward strand.
AAGGACACCTTGGCGGCCAGCCAGTGATGACCGTCGGGCAGAAAAGAAACCGGGGACAGCCAACCGCCGAGGAAGAAGATAGAGGTCAAGAAGGAAACCAGGATCATGTTGGCGTATTCGGCCAGGAAGAACAGCGCGAAGGCCATGCCCGTATATTCAACCATGTGCCCGGCGACGATCTCGGATTCGCCCTCCACCACGTCGAACGGCGCCCGGTTGGTTTCGGCCACGCCGGAAATCAGGTAGATAATGAACATCGGCAGGAGCGGGATGAAGTTCCACGACAGCACCGATATGCCCATGCCGGCGAAGAGTCCCTCGTTCTGGCCACGCACGATGTCGGAGAGGTTAAGACTGTTCGAGACCATCAGGACGCAGATCAGTGCCATGCCCATAGCGATCTCATAGGAGATCATCTGCGCCGAGGCACGGATCGCGCCGAGGAAGGGATACTTCGAATTCGAGGCCCAGCCGGAAATAATGATGCCGTAGACGCCGATCGAGGTGATACCCAGCAGGAACAGGACGCCGGCGTCGATATCCGCGACCACCCAACCATCGGCGAAGGGGATTACCACCCAAGCGACCAGGGCAGGTGCCAGCGCTATGATCGGGCCGAGGATGAACAGCATCTTGCTGGCCTTGGTCGGCACCAGCACTTCCTTGAACAGGAGTTTGAGGCCGTCGGCAACCGGCTGGAGCAGGCCGGCCGGTCCGACGCGGTTCGGGCCGAGCCGCACGTGCATGTAGGCAATGACCTTACGCTCGAAATAAGGCATGTAGGCCACGCCGACCAGCAGCGGGACGAGGATCGCAACAAAGCACATCAGCGTCCAGGCCAGCGGCCAGACATGATGGAACCAGCTCCAGATTCCATCCCAGAGCCCGAACAGGTTCCAGAACCACTGGAAGAAACCGAGGATGAGCACTTCCATCAGGCGCGCTCCACTATCAGGCTGCCGAACAACGGCCCCACTGCGACAGTACTCGCATGGGCGGCAGGAATGCGCACGCAGTTCCCAGGGACACCGGCATCCAGTTCTGCCTTCAGGGCCGTCCCGCCAGCGCCGACTTTTACCTGCTGGCCGGCGGCGATGCCAAGGCTGGCCAGCGTCGCGGCATTCATGCGCGCAGTCGGGGCGACGGCATCTTTGGTCGCTTGCAGACTCGGCGCGCGGCGCACCAGCGGGTCGGCGAAATGGATCGGCACATCCGCCACCCGCTGCAACCCACTCGCTTCATCGGCCAGTTGCAGGGCACCGGGCTTGACGGCATTGTCGAGTCCCGCAACAAACTCGGGCTTGCCGCCCAGGCAGGCATCGCGCACCGTTTCGCTGCTGTCATAATCGAAGCCGGCGAGGTTGAGCAGGTTGCCCAGCACGCGCAGCACCTTCCAGGCCGGACGCGCTTCGCCCAGCGGTTTGGTGACGGCGTAAAAACCCTGCACGCGGCCTTCGGTATTGACGAAGGTGCCCGAGGTTTCGGTGAAAGGCGCGACCGGCAGCAGCACGTCGGCGTAATCGAGCGCCGCCGGCGACTTGAAGGGTGAAAGAACGATCACGCTGGACGCCTGTTGAAGGGCGGCAAGTGCCGCCGCGCCATCGGCACAGTCCAGTTCCGGCTCGGCATTGACAATAAGATAAGCCTTCCTCGGCTGCGCAACAAGTTGAGCAGCATTGAGGCCACCCTGCTGCGGGCAGGCTTTGGCCACATAACCGCCGACGCTATTGGCTGCTTCGCCGAGGATGCCCAACTTGCCGCCGAGCAGTTCCGCCAGTTGCTGGGCAAGACGCTGCAGGGTCGCCGCCTGCAGATGCTGCTGGGCGAAGTTGCCGAGCAGGATACCGGCCTTGCGACCCGAGAGCAGACTCTTGGCAATGAGTTGTGCCGTCTCGCCAGCGCCGACTTTTTCAAATTCGGTGGGTAGTGGCGCATTCTTGAGGGCCACCACGGCCTTGACCACTTCAGCCAAAGTGGCGGGTAATTGCGACGGCGACACGACGGCCTTGGCGAACAGCTTGATCAGTAGGTCGTCATCGGCAGCGTGGACTACGGAAACTTGGGTGCCGCGCTTGGCAGCCTGGCGCAGGCGCTGGGCGATGAGCGGATGATCCTTGCGCAGGAAGCTGCCGACCACCAGCACACGGTCGATCTGGCCGAGTTCGGCGATGGGCATGCCCAGCCATGGAACCCCGGCACGCTGGCCGTCGAGACTGAAATCGCTTTGACGCAAACGAAAATCGATGTTGTCCGAGCCGAGGCCGCGCATCAGTTGCCCGGCCAGCGCCATTTCTTCGAGAGTCGCATGCGGACTGACCAAAGCGCCGAGGCCAGCCGGACCGTGCTGCTTGGCCACGTCGCGCAAGGCATGGGCCGCATAGTCGAGCGCAACGTTCCATGCGACTTCCTGCCATTTGCCGCTCTGCTTCACCATCGGCCGGGTCAGGCGCTCGGCGGAATTGAGCCCCTCGTAGGAGAAGCGCTCCTTGTCGGACAGCCAGCATTCGTTGATCGCTTCGTTTTCCAGCGGCAGCAAGCGCATCACCTTGTCGTTCTTGACCTGGACGATCAGGTTGCTGCCCAGCCCGTCATGCGGGCTGACCGACTTGCGTCGCGACATTTCCCAGGTCCGCGCTGAGAAACGGAACGGCTTGGAGGTCAGCGCACCCACCGGGCACAGGTCGATGATGTTGCCCGACAGCTCGGAGTCCACCGTCTTCTCGACGAAGGGCATGATCTCGGCGCGGTCACCGCGAAAGGCCTGACCCAGTTCCATTTGGCCGACGATCTCCTGCGTGAAGCGCACGCAGCGGGTGCAGTTGATGCAGCGGGTCATGTCGGTGCTGACCAGCGGCCCGAGATTTTTGTTGCTGACGACGCGTTTCTCTTCTTGATAGCGCGAGGCGGAACCGCCATAGCCGACAGCCAAGTCCTGCAACTGGCACTCGCCGCCCTGGTCGCAGATCGGGCAGTCGAGCGGATGGTTGATCAGCAGGAACTCCATCACGGATTTCTGCGCCTTTACCGCCAGGTCGGAATGGGTAAATACCTTCATGCCGTTGGTGACGGCAGTGGCGCAGGCCGGCATCGGCTTCGGCGCCTTCTCCACCTGCACCAGGCACATGCGGCAGTTGGCCGCAATCGACAGCTTCTTGTGGTAGCAGAAGTGCGGGATATAGACCCCGGCCTGATGCGCGGCCTCGATGACGGTGGAACCGTCCTCGACCTGCAGCGCCTTGCCGTTGATCTCGAGCTCTAGCATTGTTCACCTGCCATGAGTCGAGTATGGAAGGTGCTGCCGGCCTTCTGAATCTCGGGTGGCACCAGGCATTTCTTGTGTTCGATGTGGTAGGCGAACTCGTCGCGGTAATGCTTGATGAAGGCCCGCACCGGCATCGCGGCGGCATCGCCGAGCGCGCAGATCGTGCGCCCCATGATGTTGCCGGCGATTTCGTCGAGCAGGTCGAGATCCTCCGGCCACCCCTGGCCATGCTCGATGCGATGCACCATCTTGTACAGCCAGCCGGTGCCCTCGCGGCAGGGCGTGCACTGGCCGCAGGATTCCTCGTAGTAGAACCACGACAGGCGTTCGAGCGCCTTGACCATGCAGACGGTCTCGTCCATGACGATCACCGCACCGGAACCCAGCATCGAGCCGGCCTTGGCGATCGAATCGTAATCCATCGTACAAGCCATGATGATGTCCGCCGGCAGCACCGGCGACGACGATCCGCCGGGAATGACGCCCTTCAGCTTGCGGCCACCGCGCATGCCGCCGGCCATTTCGAGCAGCTGGGCAAAGGGCGTGCCCATCGGCACCTCGAAGTTGCCCGGCTTGCTGACATGGCCGGACACCGAGAACAGCTTGGTGCCGCCGTTGTTCGGCTTGCCGAGATTGAGGAAGGCCTCGCCGCCCTGGCGCATGATGTAGGGAATCGAGGCGAAAGTCTCGGTGTTGTTGATGGTGGTCGGCTTGCCGTAGAGGCCGTAGCTCGCGGGGAACGGCGGTTTGAAGCGCGGCTGGCCCTTCTTGCCTTCGAGCGATTCGAGCAGGCCGGTTTCCTCGCCGCAGATGTAGGCGCCGTAACCGTGGTGGCCGAACAGGTCGAAATTGAAACCGGAACCGAGGATGTTCTGGCCCAGATAGCCGGCGGCACGCGCTTCGGCGAGTGTCTCCTCGAAGCGCTGATACAGTTCGAACACTTCGCCGTGGATGTAGTTGTAGCCGCGCGCCGCACCCATCGCGAAGCCGGCGATGATCATGCCCTCGATCACCGAATGCGGGTCGAGCCGCATGATGTCGCGGTCCTTGAAGGTGCCGGGTTCGCCTTCGTCGGTGTTGCAGACCACGTATTTGTCGCCGGGGAAAGCACGCGGCATAAAGCTCCACTTGAGGCCGGTCGGGAAGCCGGCGCCACCGCGCCCACGCAGCACCGACGCCTTGACCTCGGCGATCACCTGGTCCTGCGTCAACTGGTCGGAGAACATTTTCTTCAGCGCCTGATAGCCACCACGTGCTTCGTAGTCCTTGAGACGCCAGCCGGTGTCTTTGGAAAGATCGCGGGCGTCCGGCTGGTGCCAGCCGGCGGTCAGGGAGGGATTGATCGCTGCCAGGATGGCCATTATCTGCACTCCTCAAGCAGCTTGTCGATCTCGTCGGGGGTCATGAAACAGCGCATATGCACGTTATTGACCAGCATGACCGGCGCATCGCCGCAAGCGCCCATGCACTCGCCCTCCTTGAGGGTGAATTTGCTGTCCGGCGTGGTTTCACCCAGTTCGATGCCGAGTTTTTCCTTGAGGTATTCGGCGGCATGCACGCCGCCGGACAAGGCACACGGCAGGTTGGTGCACACACTAATCTTGTACTTGCCGACCGGTGCGAGATCGTACATGTTGTAGAAGCTCGCCACTTCGTAGGCGGCCATCTCGGGCATGTCGAGATAGCAGGCGACGCAGGCAATGGTTTCCGGCGCCAGCCAGCCCTTCTCCACCTGCGCGATGTGCAGGGCAGCCATGACGGCCGACTGTTTCTGGTCCGCCGGATACTTGGCGACTTCGCGGTCGATCTTCTGCAGGGCTTCCGGGCTCAATACCATGATGTCATCTATCCGTGTCGCCCAGCACCAGATCGATGGTGCCGATGATTGCGGTAGCGTCGGCGATCATGTGGCCCCTGGCCATTTCGTTGGTCGCGGCAAGATGCGCGAAACCCGGCGAACGTAACTTGAAGCGGTAGGGCTTGTTGGCGCCGTCCGAAATGACATAGACGCCGAACTCGCCCTTGGGATGCTCGACGGCAGCATAGGCTTCGCCGGCGGGCACATGCATGCCTTCGGTGGCCAGTTTGAAGTGGTGGATCAACTCCTCCATGCTCTCTTTCATCTTTTCACGGGCTGGCGGTGCCACCTTGTGATTGTCGGTGATCACCGGGCCCGGGTTCTGGCGCAGCCAGTCGATACATTGGCGGATGATGCGGTTCGACTGGCGCATCTCCTCAATGCGTACGAGATAGCGGTCGTAGCAATCGCCATTGACGCCGACCGGAATATCGAAGTCGATGCGGCCATAGACCTCATAGGGCATCTTCTTGCGCAAATCCCATTCGACGCCGGAACCACGCAGCATCGGGCCGGAAAAGCCCAGCTGCAAGGCCCGCTCGGGGGAGACGACACCGACATTGACGGTGCGCATCTTCCAGATGCGGTTGTCGGTCAGCAAGGTCTCGTATTCATCGACATAACCGGGAAAGCGGTTGGTGAAATCCTCAAGGAAATCGAGCAGCGAACCCTGGCGTGGTTCATTAAGCCGGGTAACATCCGCCGCATTCTTCCACTTCGTCTCCCGATACTGCGGCATCTGTTCGGGCAGGTCGCGATAGACGCCGCCCGGCCGGTAGTAGGCGGCATGCAGGCGCGCTCCGGAGACGGCCTCATAGACGTCCATCAGGTCCTCGCGCTCGCGGAAGGTATACAGCACCATCGCCATCGCACCCACGTCGAGCGCATGCGTGCCGACGTTGAGCAGGTGATTGAGGATGCGCGTCACCTCGTCCATCATGACGCGGATGTATTGCGCCCGCACCGGTACGTCGACACCCAGCAACCGTTCAACGGCAAGACAATAAGCATGCTCGTTGGACATCATCGACACATAGTCGAGCCGATCGAGATACGGGACGTTCTGGATCCAGGTGCGCGTCTCGGCCAGTTTCTCCGTGCCACGGTGCAGCAGGCCGATATGCGGGTCGGCGCGCACGATCACTTCACCGTCAAGTTCCAGCACCAGGCGGAGCACGCCGTGAGCGGCCGGATGCTGCGGGCCGAAGTTAAGCGTGTAGTTCTTGATCTCAGCCACGGCCGTAGCCTTCTTCGCGCACGATGCGCGGCGTCACTTCACGCGGCTCGATGGTCACCGGTTGGTACACCACGCGCTGCTTGTCGGCGTCGTAGCGCATCTCGACATAGCCGGAAATCGGGAAATCCTTGCGGAACGGGTGGCCGACGAAGCCGTAGTCGGTCAGGATGCGACGCAAGTCGTCATGTCCTTCAAACAGGATGCCGTAAAGGTCGAAGGCTTCGCGCTCGTACCAATTCACCGAATCCCAAATACCTGACAAGCTTGGTACCACCGGAAAATCGTCACTGGCGGCATAGGTGCGCATCCGCAAGCGGCAATTGAACTGCATCGACAGCAGATGACTGACGACCGCGAAACGCCTGCCCGACCAACCGGTGTAGGCAGAATAATCAACACCGCTCAGGTCCATCAATTGGGCGAACTGCAACTCGGGATGATCGCGCAGGCTACGCGCCACCTCAAAGTAATGGGCCACCGGCATCTCGATGGTCAGTTCGCCATTACATAGCACCGGAGCCGAGATTTTCTCACCGAAGATTTCTACCAGTCGCTGCGACAGGTTTTCCAGTTTGGCCGACATCGTCGCTCAGCTCCGGGCAATCGTGTTAGTACGCACGATCTTGTTTTGCAACTGGATGATGCCGTACAGCAGGGCTTCCGCCGTCGGCGGGCAACCCGGAATGTAGATATCTACTGGCACGATACGGTCGCAGCCGCGCACCACGGAATAGGAGTAGTGGTAGTAGCCACCGCCGTTGGCGCAGGAACCCATGGAGATCACCCAACGCGGCTCGGCCATCTGGTCGTACACCTTGCGCAAAGCGGGAGCCATCTTGTTGGTCAGCGTACCAGCCACGATCATCACGTCGGACTGGCGGGGACTGGGACGGAACACGACACCGAAGCGATCCAGGTCGTAACGCGAGCAACCGGCGTGAATCATTTCGACGGCGCAACAGGCCAGTCCGAAAGTCATCGGCCACAGCGAGCCCGTCCGTGTCCAGTTGATCAATTTGTCGACCGTAGTGGTGACAAAACCTTCCTGGAGAATTCCCTCGATGCTCATTCGGTTATTCCCAGTCGAGGGCGCCCTTGGCCCAGGCATAGACATATCCCACGATCAGGATGGTCAGGAACACCAGCATCTCGATGAAGCCAAAGAACCTCACTTCGGGGGTACCGACGATCTCCTTGAAGATCGCCGCCCAAGGCAGCAGGAAAGCCACTTCCAGATCGAAGATGATGAAGATGATCGCAATCAGGTAGTAGCGCACATCGAACTTCATGCGCGCGTCTTCGAAGGCTTCGAATCCGCACTCGAAGGGGGACAGCTTCTCGCTGTCGGGGCGATTGGGCGCGATTAACCTGCCGAGCAGTATGGGAATGCAACCGAAGACCGAACCAACGATGATGAAAACGAGAATCGGAAAATAGTTTTCCAGCATTACCCAATTCAACCCTGTGGTTTTGGCCACTAATTTTTCTTGGCCCGCCAGCCTGATTACATGCACTGACGTCAATCTGTTGGTGCCGACGGCGAGACTCGAACTCGCACAGCTTTCGCCACTACCCCCTCAAGATAGCGTGTCTACCAATTTCACCACGTCGGCTCAGTAAATTTCACCCTCTAAAAGCGGCGCGAATAATAGCATTTTCTGATCACGCCACGCCGAGCCGCCGGCTTATTTGGGAATGTCCTGAGCCTTGGAATCGACAGGTGGCACGGGCACCGCAGGAGAGGATCTCACCGCCGGAACACTGCTCTCCGTCTTGATAGTATCCACGACACTGCCACCGGTTGCCGGACGTTTCCCCCCCATGTAGGCGAGGCCAAGGCTGGTCAGAAAAAACAACGTTGCCAATACTGCGGTAACTCGCGACAGGAAATTGGCAGAACCGGTCGCCCCAAACAGGCTACCAGAAGCACCACTGCCAAACGCTGCGCCCATGTCCGCACCCTTGCCGTGCTGCAACAGCACCAAACCAATGACTCCCAAGGCTACAAGAATATGTACGGTCAATACGACGGTAAAAGTCATATCCATCTAGACAAACTCCTTCAAGCGGCGGCGCAGATCGCGATGAAATCGGCAGCCACGAGTGCGGCGCCACCGATCAGGCCACCATCGATATCCGGCTGGGCCATCAGTTCGCGTGCATTGGCCGGCTTCATGCTGCCACCGTAAAGAATCCTAACGCCCGCTGCGATGCCGGAATCATCTTGCGCCACCCGCTGGCGGATCAGTGCATGCACCTCCTGGGCCTGTTCGGGCGTAGCCGTGCGGCCGGTACCGATCGCCCAGACCGGCTCGTAGGCGATTACCGCCCCGGCCAGTGCAGCCACTCCGCAGCGTTCGATCACGGCGTCCAACTGACGCGTCACCACTTCTGCAGTAATGCTCTTTTCCCGTTCGTCGAGCGTCTCGCCCACACAGAAAATCGGCACCAGCCCGACCTTCAGCGCTGCCTCGAACTTGGCTGCGACAATGGCATCGGTGTCACCGTAGTAGCTGCGTCGTTCGGAATGGCCGACAATCACGTAACGACAGCCGAAATCCAGCAGCATCGCGGCACTGACTTCGCCGGTATAGGCACCCAAGGCATGCTCGGAAACATCCTGCGCCCCCCATGCGACATTACTGCCGGTCAGCCCGGTTTCGGCCTGATCAAGATAAGGATAGGGCACGCACACCGCAACATCAGCGGACAAACCAGCCACACCGGCGCGCACACCTTCCAGCAAGCCGGCATTTACAGTTAGGCTACCGTGCATCTTCCAGTTTCCTGCCACCAATTTATTGCGCATGACGCTCTCCGCAATGAACAAAGCGGCGGATTATACGGGAAGACTCAGCCGAACCTGCCGGTGATGTAGTCCTCAGTCTGCTTATTCATCGGCTTGATGAACACCTGGTCGGTAATGCCGAACTCAACCAGTTCGCCCAGATACATGTAAGCGGTGAAGTCAGAAATCCGCGCCGCCTGCTGCATGTTGTGGGTCACGATCAGGATGGTCACCTTGTCGCGCAATTCGACGACGAGTTCCTCGATGCTGGCGGTAGCAATCGGGTCCAGTGCCGATGTAGGCTCATCGAACAGGATGATTTCCGGATCGGAGGCCAGAGCACGGGCGATGCACAAGCGCTGCTGCTGCCCTCCGGACAGGTTCGCCCCCAGATCGTTCAGGCGGTTCTTGACCTCATCCCAAAGGGCGGCACCCTTCAGCGATTGCTGCACCCGATCTTCGATCTCGCTCCTGTTCGTCATGCCACGCACCCGCAAGCTGTAGGCGACGTTCTCGAACACCGTTTTGGGGAAGGGGTTGGGTTTCTGGAACACCATCGAGATACGCATGCGCACCTCGATCGGATCGACCTCCTTGGCGAGGATGTCGGTATTGTCCGGATGCATGACGATCTCGCCCTGATAGCGATTGCCCGGATAGAGGTCGTGCATGCGGTTGAATGAGCGCAGCAGGGTCGACTTGCCGCAGCCGGAGGGGCCGATCAGCGAAGTGACCTGTTTGTCGAACACCGGCATGTTGATGTTCTTGAGCGCATGAAAATCGCCGTAGTGAAAATTGAAATTGCGGCATTCGGCCTTGACCGCCAGGGCGGGATCCGGCGTCATGTTGATCGTGGTTGCGTTAGTCATATCGGGCTCTTTGAAATGTGGGTTACCACTTGATGTTCTTGCGCAGGCGATAGCGCAGCCAGATGGCAGCGCCGTTCATGGCCAGCGTCATCAGCACCAGCACGAAACCGGCGGCGGCGGCATTAATCTGGAAGGCCGCCTCGGGCCGCGAGGTCCAGTTGAACATCTGGATCGGCATGACGGTAAAGGGCGAAAAGATCCAGTCGAACAGGCCGGCCGGCGGATCGCCGGCAAATGGCGCTGTCGGCAGGAAAGCGATGAAGGTCAGGGCGCCGATGGTGATGATGGGTGCCGTCTCACCAATGGCCCGAGCCATGCCGATAATCACCCCGGTCAGGATGCCGGCACTCGAATACGGCAGGATATGGTCACGGACCGTCTGCCAAGTCGTGGCGCCGCAAGCGTAGGAACCTTCGCGGATCATCTGCGGGATGGCCCGGATCGACTCGCGCGTAGCTACGATCACCACCGGCAGGATCAGTAGGGCCAGCGTCAAACCGGCGGAAAGAATGCTCTGACCGAAGCCGAACTGGTACACAAACAACCCGAGCGCCAGCAGGCCATAGACGATGGAAGGTACGCCGGCCAGGTTGGTGATGTTGATCTCGATGATGTCGGTCATCCAGTTCTTCGGGGCGTACTCTTCAAGATAGACGCCAGCTGCCACGCCCAGCGGCACGGCCGCTAGTGCGGTCACCATCATCACCAGCACCGTCCCAACCCAGGCTGAAAGGATGCCGGCCTCGCCAGCGCGCCGCGACGGGAAGTTTGTGAAGAAATCGATGTTGAGGCGTGGAATGCCCTGGATCGCCATATCGACAAAGAGAGCCGAAAAAGTCAGCACGCCGACCATCAGGGACAGGATGCCGAGGATGCCGAAGAAGGCATCCCATCGCTTGGCTTTGGCGATCAGCGCCCGGATAGCCTTGAGGTCTTGGCTTTCCAGCATCTCAGTACACCTCGCGGAAACGTTTGCGCAGCCAGTAGCCGAGCAGGTTGAACATCAGGGTCATGAGCATCAGGGTCAGGCCCGCAGCAAAGATGGTCTGGTAACCGATCGAACCGTGGGGCAAATCGCCCAGAGCCACCTGAACGATATAGGAGGTGATGGTCGCGCCGGAATCGGCCGGGTTGAAGGTCAAGTTGGGTTGCATGCCGGCCGCAACCGCCAGGATCATGGTTTCGCCGACGGCACGCGAGATACCGAGGATGTAGGCCGAGGCGATACCCGAGGTGGCCGCCGGCACGACGACACGCAGGGCGGTCTGCAGGCGCGTCGCCCCCATCGCGTAGGACCCCTCGCGCAGCGACATCGGTACGGCGCGCATCGCGTCTTCGGAGAGTGAAGCCACGTAGGGGATGATCATCACTCCCATGATCAGGCCAGCCGACAACAGGTTGAAGCCCGGCAGGTCGGGATAGATCTTCTGCATCAGCGGCGTCAGGAACACCAGCGCGAAATAGCCATAGACGATGGTCGGCACGCCACCGAGCAATTCCAGGAAGGGCTTGGCAATTTCCCGCAGGCGGAACCCCGCGAACTCAGACAAGTAAATGGCAATGATCGTGCCCAACGGAATCGCCACCAACAGTGCGACAGCAGAACTGGTGAGCGTGCCGGACAGTAATACCATGATGCCATAGTGGGCATCGTCGAACAGCGGCGTCCACTGGGTATCAAACAAAAAATCTTTCAGCGGTACCGTTTGGAAAAAGACCCAGGACTCGGACATCAACACATAGACGATCGCCATGGTCGTGAATACCGAAACCAGCGCTGCCCCAAAAAGCAAGGATTCGATCACGCGCTCCCTCATGTGGCGCGATGCCTTCTTGCGCAGGCGCTCACTGACTTGAAGGCTTCGGGCTGGAGATACGGAAAGGGTCACAGTAGCGCGCGCACTCATTTTATCGGCAAGTTTACATTTACGGCGGGAATAGATACTGCGGACAGTCGCAAGCCCGTTTGCCCTCAAATATTGGGGCAACGGGCTTGTAACTGCCGGACGATTACTCCTTCGGATCGCGTTTCAGCAAATCGGCAACCTTGACTCCGACTTCGGCTTCTCCGCCAAAGCCGGTACCAGTCTTGCGCTTGCTGAAGTTGTCCAGGGCATGCTTGTAATCGGCATCGCCTAGCGGCACGTACTTGACTTCCTTGGCCAGTTTGCCACCATGCTTCAGATAGAACTCGACGAACTCCTTCACTTCGGGACGCTCGGCAGACTTGGCGCTGACGTAAATGAAGATCGGACGGGCCAGCGGCTCGTATTCGCCCGCCATCACAGCCTCCAGGGAGGGACCCACCGCCTTGCCCTTCGGATTGACGACCGGCACCGCCTTCAACTTGTCCTTGTTTTCATCGTAATAGGCAAAACCGAAGTAGCCCAGCGCACCCGTATCACGCGACACTCCCTGCACCAGCACGTTGTCATCTTCCGAAGCGGTGAAATCGCCGCGCGAGGACTTGGCCTTGCCGACGACCGCCTCGGTAAAGTAATCAAACGTTCCCGAATCGGCTCCGGGGCCAAAGAGCTTGAGGGGTTTGTCCGGCCAGGCGGCATTGACCTGTTTCCAGGTCGTGATCTTGCCCTGAGCACCCGGCTCCCACATGGTTTTGAGTTCGGCGACCGTCATCTGCTTGATCCAGTCGTTCTTGGGGTGGATCACCACGGTCAGTGCATCGAAGGCGACCGGCAACTCGATGTACTTGATGCCAGCCTTGGCACACTCCTCCATTTCCTTCTTGAGGATCGGGCGCGAAGCATCGGAAATGTCGGTCTCGCCGCGGCAGAACTTCTTGAAGCCGCCGCCCGTTCCGGAAATCCCGACCGTCACACGTACCGTGCTCTTCTTGGCCTTCTGGAACTCCTCGGCAACGGCCTCGGTAATCGGAAACACCGTCGAAGAACCGTCGATCTTGACGGTGGCCTGCGCCAGTGCGTTACCGGCGGCAGCCATCGAAAGGGCTAGCATGGAAACCGACAACATATGACTTAACTTCATGAAATATCTCCTGTTTTATGAACGGGGCCTACTTAGTGCCAAGCAAGATAGCCGACGAATGTGACAGCCCTGTGACAGTTGCGGATTTCTGGATCAGGGGCAACCGGCGTAACATATCTGTAACAATTCTGAAACATTTCATGCCGTTTCACGTAAAGGAACACCGATGTTCAGCAGCCTGATGCCCCAGCGCAAGGAGTTCTTCGACCTTCTGACTGCTCATGTCGACCGTGTGGTCGCTGCCGCCAACGCCACCCTGCGTCTGGTCAACTCCCTGGGAACGAATTCGAACGATCTGGAAGCCCTAGTCAAGGAAGTCGCCCTCAACGAAGGTAGCGGCGACAAGATCAAGGCGGACATGATCACCCTGCTCCACAAGTCCTTCATTACCCCCTTCAGCCGCGACGAAATCCATACCCTCACGCTGGAAATCGACAAAATCCTCGGTGCACTGCAGGATGTCGCCAACGCCGTGGGGATGTACCACATCGATGACTCCACCCCGGAATCGCGCGAACTCGCCGCCCTGGCCGCCGATGCCTGTTTGCGTTTGAACCGGGCGGTCATTACCCTCGGCGACAAAGAGCGCGCCAGCGAAGCCATCAACCTCTGCCGCGAGATCGAAACCCTCGAATCCAAGGCGGACAAGGTGTTGAAGAAGGCGATTACCCGGCTGTTCGGAGACGAAAGCCAGATGTGGAAAGCCATCCGGCTGCGCGAATTCTATTTCCTCCAGGAAAACGTACTGGACTATTGTCAGGAAGCCGCCCGCACCGTCGAAGAAATCCTCATCGAAAACTCCTGACGGATACAGATCATGGAAGGTTTGACCATCAGCATCTGGGTCCTGGGCATCCTGATTCTCGTCGGCCTGGCCTTCGATTTCATGAACGGCTTTCACGATGGCGCCAACTCCATCGCCACCATCGTCGCCACGGGCGTCCTGACCCCGAAGCAGGCCGTACTGTTCGCGTCCTTCTTCAACTTTGCCGCCCTCTGGGTATTCCAGCTCAAGGTTGCCGCCACCATCGGCAAGGGCACGGTCGACCCGATGTTCGTCGATCACTATGTGATCTTCGGCGCCCTCTGCGGGGCGCTGGCCTGGAACATCATCACCTGGTACTACGGCATCCCTTCATCTTCCTCTCATGCCCTGATCGGCGGCCTGGTCGGCGCCACACTCACCAAGTCCGGCAGCATCGCCCCGATTGTCTGGAGCGGCTTTGGCAAGACCCTGCTGTTCATCATCCTGTCACCACTTTTCGGTTTCCTGATGGGCGGATTGTTGATGGTACTGGTGGCCTGGCTGTTCCGACGAAAAACGCCGACCCAGGTCGGACGGTGGTTCAGATATACCCAACTGTTCGCTTCGGGTGCCTACAGCCTGGCCCACGGTGGCAATGACGCCCAGAAAACCATCGGCATCATCTGGCTGCTGCTGATCACCGCTGGCGTTGCCACCACCGACGTCAGCACCCTGCCCGACTGGGTCGTCTATGCCTGCTACTTCTCGATCGCCTGGGGCACCTATCTGGGCGGCTGGCGCATCGTCAAGACCATGGGTACGCGCATCACCAAGCTCAATACGGTCAGCGGTTCCTGCGCCTCGATGGGCGGGGCCCTCAGCCTCGGCCTCGCAACCCTCGCCGGTATTCCGGTGTCCACCACCCATACCATCACCGGCGCTATCGCCGGCGCCGGCGCCGCCCACAACATGAAGCGCGTGCGCTGGGACATTTCGATCAACCTCGCCGTCGCCTGGGTATTGACCATCCCGGCCAGCGGGCTGATCGCCGCTGCTTTCTGGTGGCTGGGCATGGAACTCATGTAAATCGCACCGGCTGAAATATGGATGAAACACGGGTGGGAGACCATGCCTGCCCATGCGCATCCTGATGATCTCCGACGTTTACTTCCCCCGTATCAACGGCGTCTCCACTTCCATCGAGTCCTTCCGGCACACGCTGGCCGAACTGGCGATCGAGGTCGATGTCGTTGCCCCGCGCTATCCCGCCAGGCATGTCGACGATGACCGCATCACCCGCATCGATTCGCGGCAGGTTCCCTTCGATCCGGAAGATCGACTGATGCACTCAGGGGCACTCGGACGGGCACTTGAGGCTCTGGCCGACCGCCGCCACGATCTGGTCCATATCCAGACGCCTTTCGCCGCCCATTACGCCGGCCTGCGCCATGCCCGCCGCCACCACCTGCCCTGCGTCGCCACCTATCACACCCATTTCGAGGAATACCTGCACAACTACGTGCCAGCCGTACCCAAAAGTCTGATGCGCGCACTGGCGAGAAAACTCGCCCGCCACCAGTGCAACGAGCTCGATGCGGTGATCGTGCCATCGATCGCCATGCAGGACACGCTCACCAGTTATGGCATCACCGTGCCGCTCCATCGCGTTCCCACCGGCATCCCGACCGCCCATTTTCGCCGTCCCGCCAGCGCCGACTTTCGCCAGCGCCACGCCATTCCGGCCGACAGTCCGGTGGCACTGTTCGTTGGCCGCACCGCGCATGAAAAAAACATCGGTTTCCTGCTCGAAGCCCTGCCGCATGCCCTGCGCCTGTCACCCGAACTGCTGTTGGTCATCGCCGGTGAGGGGCCGGCGCTGGCCGATCTGAAAAAACAGGCCACCGCGCTGGGCATTGCCGACCGGGTACGCTTCGTCGGCTACCTCGACCGCAACCGGGAACTCCCCGATTGCTACGCTGCCGCCGACCTGTTCGCCTTTTCGTCCCGCACCGAAACCCAGGGACTGGTGCTGCTCGAAGCGATGGCGGCTGGCCTGCCGGTACTGGCCTTCTCGGCACTGGGCACGCGCGATATCGTTGAACCCAGGCGTGGCGCCCTGCCCGCCCCCGAAAATGTTCATGGCTTCGGCACCGCCATGGCCACCCTTGCCAACGATTCAAAACTGAGAGCCCGCATGACCACAGAGGCACAGGCTTTCGCCGAGGAATGGACGACGAGCGCCTGCGCCACAAGGCTGGCCGGGTTCTATGGCGACATCACCCGGGCCGTCCAAAAAATCGATTTATTCACGCCGGCCTCCGTCACACACTCTTAACCAAAGCGTCACAAGGGCGTAGTCACACGGCGGCATGATGGTCACCATGAAAGTCCGCAGCCTATTCCTGTCGGATATCCACCTCGGCACCCGCGGTTGCCAGGCCGAGAGCTTGATCGCCTTTCTGCGCGAATACGAAGCCGATCACCTGTTCCTGCTGGGCGACATCATCGACTTCTGGTCGATGAGCCGCGGCATTCACTGGACCGCCGCCCAGAACACCGTGGTACAGAAAGTTCTCCGGCGCGCCCGGCACGGCGAGCAGGTGATGCTGATCCCCGGCAACCATGACGAAGCCCTGCGCGAATACATTGGGGCCTCCTTCGGCGACATCCGCATCTCCGCGGAACACATCCATACCACCGCCGACGGTCGCCGCCTGCTGCTGATGCATGGCGACGAATTCGACCAGGTGACGCGCCATCACCGCTGGATCGCCGTGCTTGGCGATATCGGCTACAACCTGCTGGTCAGGCTGAATACCGCCATTTCCTGGCTACGCCGCTCCCTGCGGATCTCCGGCTACTGGTCGCTTGCCGGCTACGCCAAGCGCCGCGTCAAGCGCGCCGTTTCGTTCATCTTCGATTTCGAGGATGTGGTCATCCGCACCGTGCGCGAACGCGGACTGGACGGCATCGTCTGCGGCCATATCCACAGCGCCGCGCTGCGCGAGACCGATGGGGTGCTCTATATCAATTGTGGCGACTGGGTGGATAGCTGCACCGGCATTGTCGAACACCCCGACGGTCGGCTCGAACTGGTCGAATGGCGTCAGGCCGGCGCCCGGGTGCTGACGCTGCGGGCGGCGGCCTGACGATGGCGCGTCCGCTAAACATCGCGCTGGTCACCGAGACCTACCTGCCGGAAGTCAACGGGGTAGCCATGACGCTCGGCCACCTGACGCAAGGCCTGGCCGCTCGCGGCCATCACGTCGCGGTCGTGCGCCCCCGCCAGCACAGCGAAGCTGGCGGCTGGCAGGTCAACGGACTATTGCTGACGCCCGGCATTCCCCTGCCCGGCTACCCCGAACTGCGCTTTGGCCTGCCAGCCGGCAGGCGCCTGCGCCGCTCGTGGACGGCTAATCCACCCGACATCGTGCATATCGCCACCGAGGGACCGCTCGGTTTGTCCGCCCTTGCCGTCGCCCGTACGCTGGACATCCCGGTCATATCCACCTTCCACACCAACTTCCACAGCTACAGCCGGCATTACCGGCTCGGCTGGCTGTCCGGCACCATCGCCGGCTATCTGCGCTGGTTCCACAACCGCACCCTCGCCACCCTAGTACCGACCGCGGCACTGGCCGGGAAGCTGCGAGAGGGCGGCTTTCGCAATGTCGATGTTCTGGCGCGCGGCGTCGATACCCGGCTGTTCCATCCGGCGCGGCGCTGCAACGCCTTGCGGGCCAGTTGGGGGGCCGGCGAACGCGACCGCGTGATCCTGGTGGTGGGCCGCGTTGCTGCGGAAAAAAACCTCGGACTGGCCTTGCGCGCCTTCGCCGCGATCCGGCAAGTCCAGCCGAGAGCCCGCATGGTTTGCGTCGGCGACGGTCCACTGCGCCACGCACTGGCACGCCGGCATCCCGAGTGCTGCTTCGTTGGCAACCGTCATGGCGAAGAACTGGCGCGCCATTACGCCAGCGCCGACCTGTTCCTGTTTCCCAGTCTGACCGACACCTTCGGCAATGTGGTCAGCGAGGCGCTTGCCAGCGGTGTGGCGGTGGTCGGCTTCGACGATGCGGCCACAGCCTGCCTGGTTGACGACCACAGCAACGGCCGGCGCGTACCACCTGGCGACGAAGCGGCATTCATCGCCACCGCCCTCGCACTCGCCGCCTGCCCCGGCCAGCCTGCTGCGGCTGCGGCCAGCGTCGCCCACTTCGACTGGTCGCAGGTCTGCCGGCGCCATGAGGCCCTGCTGATGCAGGCGATCGAACAGCACCAGCGACGCAGCCGGCTCCACTACATCCTCGAATGAAGCCTTGCCGTCATCGGATTGTCATCCCCGCTGGCTAGGATGCGTGCCTCGCTAAGCTATCGAGCATCATGACACTCCATACGCTCCAGCCTCGTCAGTGTCCGCCCGTCCCGTCCACATGCTTCGCCGCGGAAGCCGGATACGATCCAGCGTCATTCGCCACGCCGAGCCATGCGACCCTGGAGCGCCTGCGCCTGTCTGCCACCAGCATCGATGACAAGGCGATGGACCACTGGCTGACGCAGGACAACCTGCGGGACTTCTTCGACCTGTTCATCTAGCGCCGCCTTTCCGCCATCTTCCAGCCGATCCTCGACCTGCGCTCGCAATGCTTTCTCGGCTACGAGGGACTGATCCGCGGACCTTCCGGCATAGCGCTGCAGGTGCCGGCAGTCCTGTTCGGCCTGGCCCAGGAATCCGGGTTGACGCTCGAGTTCGAGCGCCTGTGTCGGGAAATCACCCTGGAGCAATTTGCCAGCCTGACTGTGCAGGGCCGGCTGTTCCTCAACGTCAGCGCCACCTGCCTGGCCAACCCGCGCTTTATCAATGGCGACACGGCCAGGCTGCTACAGACGCTGCGCCTGCGTCCCGGCCAGATCGTCATCGATATCACCGAGAACCAGAAGGTCAGCGACTTCGCCGTCCTGCGCGAAATCCTCACCTGCTATTGCGATCGTGGCTACCAGTTCACCATCGACGATCTCGGCGAAGGCTTTTCCAACCTGCGCATATGTGGTCGGAGGTCCGGCCGGAGTTCGTCAAGATCGACCAGCATTTCATCCGCCGCATCGCCGACGATCCGCTCAAGTTCCGCCTGGTCGAAGCCATACGCGATCTCGGCATCCACTGCGGCCAGGGATTCCTGATCGCTCGGCCCATTTCTGTCCCGCCAACCCGCCCCAGCGCAGAAATCGTCAATCTCCTGAGTTGCAGCGGCATCATCATTTCTCCGCGCAATAACCACCATACTGGTGCCAGCGCTCGCCAATTGCTTCAGATCGTCGATCCGGTTCTGCCGACCATGCTCAACGAGCATGTGTTCGATCGCTTCGAACTGCAATCCCCTGACGCAATTACCCGGTATCACGCCGAAGATCGCTGCGGTAATCAGATACTCCATCCGCTACCGTGCCTGTCCATTGGCGCCCTGGTCGTCGATCCGGAACAATTCCATAGCCACCACGAGATGGCGGGCGCCATGGGTAACGCCAAGAAGGAAGCCAAGAAGATTCTAGGCAGTGCGCTGTTCGTCGAACGGCGCAGCTAAGGCATGCCCAAAAACTGCAATTAGGCCCAGCGAATCGCAACCGCGCCGAGCACCACGAGCGTGGCACCGGCAATGCGCCAGCGGCCCATGTGCTCCTTAAGCAGCCAGACACCGAGAATCGCAGCAAAGATCACCGAGGTTTCACGCAGGGCGGCAACGGCCGGAATCGGGGCGACCGTCATCGCCCACAACACGATGCCGTAGGACCCCATAGTCAGCACCGAACCGAGCAGCGAGAACAGCCAGCGGCGGCGCAGATGAATCAGTGCTGATCGTCCCCGTCGCCAGACGGCAACCCCGAGTACCAGCCAGGCATTGAGGAAGAACAGCCACATGGTATAGGCAACGGCATGGCCGGAATGCCGGGCGCCGATGCCATCGATGATGGTGTAGAGCGCAATTACCCCGGCGGTTGCAAAGCCGTAGACCAGCCCAGCCTTGGTCACCCTGCCACGCCGGATGCCAACCCAGACCGGCAGGGCGATGCCGGTCGCCACCAGCACGATACCCAGCCAGAGGCCCGGCGTCAGCGCATCCCCCGCCAGCGGCGCGGCAAGCCCCACCAGCACCGGCGCGCTGCCGCGCATCAGCGGATAAGCCAGCGACAAATCGGCATGCTGATAGGCGCGCATCAGTAGTAGATAATAGGCGACGTGGATAAACACGGTGCATGACAGCCAGGGCCAGCTGGCTGCTGCCGGCAATGACAGCCACGGCAAGGCAAAGACGGCCACAATGGCTCCGGCTACGGCCAGTCCGGTGTAATCGAGGAAACGGTCGGCGCTAGCCTTGACAATATAATTCCAGCCGGCGTGCATCAATGCCGAAAGGAGTACCAACAGTGCAACCGGCGTGGAGATCACGCCGTGGCGGGCCAGGGCAAAGAGTAGGTCTTGAGGTTGGTAAAGCTCTTCATAGCCTCGAGCACGCCCTCCTTGTAGCCGAGGCCGGAATCCTTGATGCCGCCGAAAGGCGTCAGTTCCAGACGGTAACCCGGTACCTCGCGAATATTCACGCTGCCGACCTGCAATTCATTGACGCAGCGGGTGATGACATCGAGGCGGTTGGTGCATAACCCGGACGACAGGCCGAAGGCCGTGGCATTGACGATGGCAATGGCCTGGTCAAGAGTTTCGAATCGGATCACCGGCGAAACGGGTCCGAAAGTTTCCTCCTTCACCACGGTCATCTCCGGGCGAACGTGGTCGAGCACGGTCGGTGCATAGAGCGCACCGAGTCGCTCGTTGCCCAGCAACAGTTGTGCGCCCTGCTTCACGGCTTCTTTGACGCGTGATTCGAACAGCTTTGCGGCTGCCTCGTCGATTACCGTACCCATGTCCACGGTTTCCTCAATGGGATTGCCGTACTGCCAGCGCCGACTTTTTTCGAGCAGCAGTTCGACGAAGCGATCCGCCACGCTTTCCTGGACGATCATGCGCTTGACGGCGGTACAGCGCTGGCCTGAGTTCTTGTAGGAACCGGCGACGGCAAGATTGGTCGCCTCGTCCAGATCGGCGTCGTCCATGACAATCAGCGGGTCGTTGCCACCGAGTTCCAGCACGGTGCGGCGGTAACCGATTTTGCCAGCGATATATTTGCCAATCGGCGCACCCCCGGTGAAGGTCACCAGATCGATATGGGGGTTAGTCAGCAACTCGTCGGCGATCTCGGCGGGATCGCCGGTGACGACCTGGAACATCGGCGGCGGCAAGCCGGCCTCGTAGAGGATGTCGGCCAGTAACAGCGCGGAAAACGGCACCTTCTCGGAAGGCTTCAGCACCATGCGGTTGTTGGTGGCGATGGCCGGCACGACCTTGTGCGCTACCTGGTTCATCGGATGGTTGAACGGGGTGATGGCGGAAATCACGCCCAACAGCGGGTCGCGCTGGGTATAGACCCGCCGCGCCCGGCCGTGCGGCGTGATGTCGCAACTGAAGATCTGGCCATCGTCGTCCAGTGCGGCGTTGGCACCAAAGACCAGCACGTCGCGCACACGACCGGCTTCGTAGCGGCTGTCCTTCTTGCACAGGCCGGCCTCGGCGGTGATCAGGTCGCTGATTTTCTCGGTGCGCGCCACCACGATGTCGGCGGCCCGCCGCAGGATCTCGTAGCGCTGGTAACGCGTCAGGGTCGGCTTGTAGGCATGGGCAAGCGCGAAGGCACGGCGCACATCCTCGACGCTTGCCTTGGGTACCGTGCCGATGCAACCCTCCGTGTAGGGATTGAAAACCTCGATCACTCGTTCGCGGTGTAGCAGTTCGCCGCCGATGCGCAAGGATTCCTGGCGGAAATTCATGGTGTGACTCCTGCAGAGGGTGGGTCGGATCGGGGTGGTGCGGCCATGTTCACATTTCCTTCATCGCACCGAAATATTTGCAGCCAAGAATGCGCTGCAGCCGGCAGGATTGTGCCGACCCAATATTTCAACTTCATGTAAGCAGGAACCACCCGACGATGGCAGCGGCAATCGAAGTCAGGAATCTGAACAAAGTCTTTCCCTGCTGCAAGGCGCTGGATAACGTCAGCCTCAGCATCGAGAGCTGCGAAATGGTCGCCCTGATCGGCGCTTCCGGCTCGGGCAAGTCGACCCTGCTGCGCCATCTGTCCGGCTTCGTGGCCGCAGACAGTGGCGAAATCCGGGTACAGGGCCAGGTCATCCAGCAGGGCGGACGGATTGCCCCCGACATCCGCAAACTGCGCGCCGAGATCGGCTTCGTGTTCCAGCAGTTCAACCTGGTGGGACGCCTGCCGGTGCTGACCAATGTCCTGACCGGCCTGCTCTATCGCACCAGCCTGTGGCGCAGCCTGCTGATGCGCTTTTCCATCGTCGAACGACAGCAGGCGATGGAAGCGCTGGCCGCCGTGGGCATCGAGCAATCGGCGTGGCAGCGCGCCGCCACCCTGTCGGGCGGACAACAGCAGCGCGCGGCCCTGGCCCGCTGCATGGTGCAGGGAGCGAAAGTGGTGCTGGCCGACGAACCGATCGCCTCGCTCGATCCGGAATCGGCACGCAACGTGATGGAACTGCTGGCCAAAATGAATCGCGAGCGGGGTGTCACCGTCGTCGTATCGCTGCACCAGGTCGAGTTCGCCATCAAGTACTGCCCGCGCACCATCGCGCTGCACCAGGGCCAGATGGTCTATGACGGCCCCTCGGCCGCCCTCACCCCGAAACTGCTGGGCGAACTGTATGGCGCCGATGCCGAAGAACTGTTCGGCATGATGCTTGACAGCCCGGCCCTGAAGATGCCGGCAAGCAAATCCCCGCTGGACGGCCTGGCCTGCGCCGCATGAATCCCGTTTTTCCCCAACCCCACCCTCAACCCAAGGAGCAGCAATGATCCGTTCGCTCAAGTCACTCCTCGCCGCGGCAGCCATCGCCTTCACCGGCCTGGCCCATGCACAAGAACTCAATTTCGGCATCATCGCCACCGAGAAGGCCGGCGCCCTGAAACAGATGTGGGAACCCTTCCTCGACGACATGAGCAAGGCCGTCGGCATGAAGGTCAATGGCTTCTATGCCACCGACTACGCCGGCATCATCGAGGCGCAGCGCTTCAACAAGGTGCAGATCGCCTGGTACGGCAACAAGTCGGCGATCGAGGCGGTAGACCGCGCCAACGGCGAAGTCTTCGTCCAGTTCATCGACCTGGACGGCACGCCTGGCTACTACTCCTACCTCATCACCCACAAGGACAGCGGCGTCACCTCGCTCGATCAGGTGCTGAAAAACGGCAAGGACCTCACCTTCGGCATCGGCGATCCCTCGTCGACTTCCGGCACGCTGGTTCCCACCTATTACGTTTTCACGCTGAACAACCTCGACCCCAAGACCCATTTCAAGGTGATGCGCGCCTCCAACCACGAAGGCAACTTCCTCGCCGTGCTGAACAAGCAGGTGGATGTCGCCACCAGCAACAGCGAGATGACGCAAAAGATGAAGGAAAAGTCGCCCGAGAAGCTCGACCAGATCCGCATTTTGTGGACCTCGCCGCTGATCCCGCGCGATCCGCTGGTGTATCGCAAGGATCTGCCGGCCGACCTGAAGAAGAAGATCCAGGACTTCACCGTCGGCTATGGCAAGGACGAGCGTGAAAAGGAGATCCTCAAGAACATGTATCGCCTGGCCGGCTTCAAGGTATCGACCGATGCCCAGTTGCTGCCGATCCGCCAACTCGAGCTGTTCAAGGACCGCAAGAAGGTTGAAGGCGATGCCAACCTGACCGAAGCGGAAAAGAAGGCCAAGCTGGCCGACCTGGACGCCAAACTGGCCGACCTCGCCAAACAGATGAAGTAAGGCGCACTGCAAGATCGCCCCGGAGGGACAGCCGCGCTGTCCCTCCGCTCATTGACGCCATGAAAAACATCCCCAGCATTCGCGACATCCCGCTGCAAGCGCCGCCGCACAATCTTTCGGTGACCCTGGCCTGGGGGTTCCTGTTCATGCTGCTGATCTGGTCATGGGAAGGTGCGGACATGCGCCCGCTCGACCTGATCAAGTATTCGGGCAACATGAGCATCTTCCTCAAGGAGTTCTTCCCGCCGGATTTCCACGACT
>JACDZI010000181.1 GCA_013426785.1 Rhodocyclaceae bacterium
ACCGCCGGCATCAACGTGCGTACCTTGCAACGCTGGAAGTGTACCGATGGACTTAAGGTAGCCGACAAACGACCGCAAGCGGCACACCCGCTCCCGGCGCACGCGTTGTCTGCAGACGAACGCGCCCGGGTGCTCGCCGTGGCCAACGAGCCGCGCTTTGCTTACTGTGCAGGTCATGACGACGAAAGACGACACCCGGATTCTGGCCCCGTTGGCGCGCGCCAACACCGACCATGCCAGCTCGATGCTCGATGCCCTGAAGGCGACACCGCTGTCCACCCGTGAGTTGGCCCGATGGTTCGAACACTACCAACGCTCACCCCGCAGCGTTCGCGACCGTCTGGTGGCGCAACCGCGCCTGTTCATCGAAAGCCTCGCCGCCGCCAACGAAATCCGCGCCGACCGCCACGTGCGCGCCGGACCGGAAGCACAGTGGGAACGTGACCTGCGCCACCTGCAGGCACTCATCGGCCGATTGCACCCAGCGCTGCCGCAGATGCTCGAGAGCCACGAATTCACCGAGTGGCTGTGCCGCCTGCGCACCGTCCTCGCCCGGTTTCAGAATGACCTCACTCGGAGCCTTGACCATGATCCCGACCGCGATTCGCGAAGCCGTCCTCACCCTGCATGCGCAGAAGCGCAGTCTGCGTGACATCAGCCGTGCGCTGAAGCTGTCGCGGAATACCGTGCGGCGCATTCTGCGTCCAGGTCCCGCACCGGACGATCGTGATGCAGCGCCGATACCCTTGGCCTATCTCAAGTCGGCCTTCGAACGTGCTCAGGGCAATGTTTCCCGCATGGGCGAATTGCTGACGGCCGAATACGAGATACCGGTCTCCTACAGCACGCTTACCCGCTGGGTGCGCGACGCCGGACTCCGTGCGTCCCCCGAGCGGGCCGGCTTCTATGCCCGGTGCGTCTTGCCGCTGCCGGGGTCGAGCTGCCGCAGCGGGGTTTCGTCAGCATGCAGGATGCGCCGTTGTCGCAGCAGTTCAGCCAACCTGTCCGCGAGTGGTGCCAGCGCCACCCCCAGCCGTCCAACCCGTTCGGCCAGGGTGGAACGCGACAGCGTCACCCCCTCCCGGGCAGCGATGCCCTGTCCACCGGTTCGACAATCAGCCAGACTTCGCTCGGCCGGATCATCGCAGCAACTCGCGCAGGCATTGCCCCAGACTGGTCGCAGCCTCCAGCGGCCACGCCATCTGCACGGTCAGCGTGTCGCGCCGGATGTCGAGGCGTATCTCTTCCTCGCACACAGCCGACGACAATTCCATCTGCACCGGAACAACTGTCAGCGGTTCAGCATCAGCGTTGCCCAAGGGGGGCCGTGAAATGACCGACCGCGCGGCCTGTTCCTTGATCCAGCGTCGCACTAGGTTGGCGTTCAACCCGTGTTCCAACGCCACCGCTGCTACCGACACGCCCGGCTTCCGGCAGGCCATCACGACCTTTGCACGAAATTCCTCACTGTGCCGCCGCCGCTTCCGTTTCGCCGGTTGAGCAACCAATGTGTCCACGTGTCCACCTCCAAACGAAATGGACACATGTACCCTTCAGCACCCCTCTTCAGCAACGTGGCCGCGTTGGACGCTTACGCAAAAGCGGCGTCAAGAGGATGATGTTCTACGCGTTGTGCCATGGTGTCGACTCCTTCGAAGGTTTGGGGAAGAATGCCCCGAAGAAATCGCCTGCGGAAACGGCCTGCCGAGGTCGCGCCGCGATGCTTTGCCGCCTCCTCCGCTCTTCGGGCGCTACGCGCCCTCATCGCTGCGGCCACCAAAGCATCGCAAAACCAGCAGACTACAAATTTACAGAAGAGATGTTGCACAAACACTTTGCACGCGCCCAAATGCGGTTTCTAGGTTCAATCATCGCTCGTCGATGTGGCGCGGTTGGACGCTTACAATATACGTACCCGCAACTATTTTGAAGCTGGGCGGTTTCAATGACCAAGTGCAAAAAGTGAAGCGTGATGATGCCTGAAGTC
>JACDZI010000004.1 GCA_013426785.1 Rhodocyclaceae bacterium
TGGGCGGGGCCCACTGAAATTTCCGGCTCATGCTGCTAACTGAGGAAAATAGGATAATCAACTACTTGCACGTTTAACTGTCGAACTCGGGCATACAGCACACCTGCCATCGGTCACGATCACCGCGAAATCGCGGTCACGCTTCCGTGAAACGTCGGTCACGCTTTGGCGAAATCACCGGTCACGATGGCGCGAAATACGCAGCTACCCCAGAAGCATAGGTGGAACGATTGGACGCTTACGTTTGCTGTGGCCAACTTACGAGAGGACTTTCACCTCCAAGATCGCGCCCATGCTGGATGCTGGGCGCACAACGAAAAAGCCGGCTGACGCCGGCTTTTACTAGGGATTGCCGAGAATTTATTCTGCCGTAGCTGCTTCGCCGGTCTCGCCGCCTTCCGGACGGTCGAGCAGTTCAACATACGCCATCGGTGCGTTGTCACCGACGCGGAAACCCATTTTCAGGATGCGCAGGTAACCGCCATTGCGGCTGGCAAAGCGCGGGGCAAGAACATCGAACAACTTGCCGACGATGTCGCGATCACGCGTACGATCGAATGCCAGGCGGCGATTGGCCAGCGACGGCTTCTTGCCAAGGGTGATGAGCGGCTCGACGACACGACGCAGTTCTTTTGCCTTCGGCAGCGTGGTCTTGATGGCTTCGTGGCGCAGCAGGGAGACCGCCATGTTGCGCAGCATCGCTTGGCGGTGAGAAGAGGTACGATTGAGTTTCCGCAATCCATTACCGTGACGCATGATGACTTCCTTTCACTTGTGCGGCCACCGCGCTATGCAAGTGGCCGGTTAATTGTTATTTGTGATTTCAGGGCTGTTTTAGCCCATTTTTTCCAGGCCGACGGGCGGCCAGTTTTCCAGCTTCATGCCCAGTGTCAAGCCGCGTGAAGCGAGCACTTCCTTGATCTCGTTCAGCGACTTGCGGCCAAGGTTTGGCGTTTTCAGCAGCTCGGTCTCGGTACGCTGGATCAGGTCGCCGATGTAGTAAATGTTCTCCGCCTTCAGGCAGTTCGCCGAACGAACCGTCAGTTCAAGGTCATCAACCGGACGCAGCAGAATCGGTGCAACGGTCGACTGCTTTGGCGGCTCGATCGAGATGGGTGTGCCTTCAAGATCTGAGAAGATCGAAAGTTGATCCATCAGGATGCCGGCCGCGTAGCGGATCGACTCTTCGGGATCAATGGCGCCATTGGTCTCGATATCAATGATCAGCTTGTCGAGATCGGTACGTTGCTCGACGCGCGCAGCTTCGACCTGATAGCTGACACGGCGGACCGGGCTGAAGGAGGCATCCATCAGGATGCGGCCAATCGTCTTGTTTTCTTTCGCGGCCAGACGGACATTGGCGGGCACATAGCCACGGCCGGCTTCAACCTTAATCTGCATGTCAAGCTTGCCACCGGGAGCCAGATGGGCAATGACGTGGTCCGGATTGATGATCTCGATATCGTGGCCGGTCTGGATGTCGGCTGCGGTAACGACCGTTTCCGTCCCGTCGCCCTTTTTGGAGAGGGTCAGCATGGACTCCCCGCGATTGTGTAGACGCATCACCACTCCCTTGAGGTTGAGCATGATGTCAACCACGTCCTCACGCACGCCTTCCAGGGTGGAGTACTCGTGCAATACGCCGTCGATGGTAATTTCGGTGGGTGCAGCGCCAGGCATCGACGAGAGCAGAATGCGGCGTAGGGCGTTGCCTAGCGTATGTCCAAAACCCCGTTCGAAGGGTTCCATGACGACTCGGGCATGCAACGGCGACAGGGCTTGGACATCGATGATGCGGGGTTTCAGAAGCACGTGACTTTGCATCTTCGTTCCTCAAATGGAAACATGCGCCCGGGCTAAATACCCTAGGCACATGAGAATGGAATTAACGCGAATACAACTCGACCACGAGGCCTTCCTTGATGGAAGGCGGCAGTTCGTCACGAGCCGGATATGCCTTGAATACACCTTTGCCGGCCTTGACATCGACCTCAATCCACTCGGGGAAACCGCGAGAATCGGCAGCTTCAATCGCGGCCTTGGTACGCAGATGCACACGAGCTGCATCAGTCAGTTGAATGGTATCACCAGGGCTGACGTTGAACGAAGGAATATTCACCCGTTTACCATTGACCATGACACCATTGTGCCGAACTATCTGGCGCGACTCAGCGCGGGAAGCGCCGAAGCCCATGCGGTAGGCCACGGAATCCAAACGCCCCTCCAGGAGTTGCAGGAGATTCTCACCGGTTTGGCCCTTGCGACGGCTTGCTTCGGCGAAAATCTTGCGGAACTGTCGCTCTAGAATTCCATACAGACGACGAATCTTCTGTTTTTCGCGCAACTGCTGACCATAGCCAGACAGACGCTGACCGGATTTTTGACCGTGCTGGCCTGGGGCATAAGAACGGCGTTCGATGGAACACTTGTCGGTAAAACACTTTTCGCCTTTGATGAAGAGTTTTTCACCCTCACGACGGCACTGGCGGCATTTTGGATCGAGATTGCGGGCCAATTGACTAACTCCTAACTTGTGCTTAGATGCGACGGCGCTTGGGTGGCCGGCAACCGTTGTGCGGGATCGGGGTGATATCCGTAATGCTGCTTATTTTGATGCCAATAGCATTGAGCGCACGGACAGCAGATTCACGGCCGGGACCAGGACCCTTGATGCGCACCTCAAGGTTTTTGATGCCGCACTCCTGAGCAGCTTTCCCTGCTGCCTCGGCAGCCACCTGTGCGGCAAAGGGCGTCGACTTGCGCGAACCCTTGAAGCCAGCACCACCCGAAGTTGCCCACGACAGGGCATTGCCCTGACGATCAGTGATGGTGATGATAGTGTTATTGAAGGAGGCATGAACGTGCGCAATGCCTTCTGCGACGTTTTTCTTGACCTTCTTCCGTACTTTGGTGGTCGTTTTGGCCATGATTATTTACCTAGCTGATTATTTCTTCGCGCCGGCAACCGACTTGCGCGGTCCTTTGCGAGTGCGGGCATTAGTACGCGTACGCTGACCACGTACCGGGAGACCACGGCGATGACGCACACCACGGTAGCAGCCAAGATCCATGAGTCGCTTGATGCTCATGGTCACTTCGCGACGGAGATCACCCTCTACCACGAACCTGCCAACCTCTTCGCGTAAACGATCCATGTCGGTCTCGGATAGATCCTTGATCTTGGTAGCGCGCTTGACACCCGCAGCGTCACAGATTTTTTGCGCACGTGTGCGGCCAATACCATAAATCGCTGTCAATGCGATTTCGGTATGCTGATGATTCGGAATATTTACGCCTGCTATACGGGCCATATGCTTACCTTGTCCCTACGTCCTATGGGTGTCGCCGGTCAAAATTCGAACCGGTGATTGTAAAAGAAAACAGATTAGTTTTCAACCTTGGCGCTGCTTGTGGCGCGGGTCGGTACAAATCACACGAACCACGCCGTGGCGGCGAATAATTTTGCATTTGCGACAAATGCGCTTAACTGAAGCCTGGACTCTCATTTCTATCTCCGCAAAATTGCTTTATTTAGCGCGGAATACAATTCGCGCTTTGTTCAAATCATACGGCGTTAGCTGCACCGTCACCTTGTCACTTGGGAGGATACGGATATAGTGCATCCTCATTTTTCCGGAAATATGACCCAAAACAATGTGACCATTTTCGAGCTTCACCCGGAAGGTCGCATTGGGGAGGTTTTCCAGAACCTCTCCCTGCATTTCGATGACGCCTTCTTTCGCCATTTATTCCCAACGTTGATCAACTATCAGCGCAAAGGTAAACCACCACCTTTGAAGTTTGCCTTCTTAAGCAAGCTTTCGTACTGGTGCGACATGATGTAAGCCTGAACCTGTGACATGAAATCCATGGTGACAACCACGATAATCAGCAGTGATGTGCCCCCAAAATAGAAAGGCACGTTCCATTTCAGGATGAGAAATTCGGGCAGCAGGCAGACTAAGGTGATGTATATGGCACCGACCAGCGTGAGGCGCATTAGTATCTTGTCGATATACTTGGCAGTCTGATCGCCAGGCCGATACCCAGGCACGAAAGCCCCACTCTTCTTCAGATTTTCAGCAGTCTCTTTTGAGTTGAATACGAGCGCCGTATAAAAGAAGCAGAAAAAAATTATCGCAGTTGCATAAAGCAAAACGTAAATAGGTTGGCCTGGCGACAGGGTGGCGGCAATATCCTTAAGCCAAGTCATGCCCTCACTTGCAGCAAACCAGCTGGCCGCAGTCGCTGGGAAAAGGATGATTGATGATGCAAAGATCGGTGGAATCACCCCTGACATGTTCAATTTAAGCGGAAGGTGAGAACTCTGACCACCGTACACCTTGTTTCCTACTTGTCGCTTAGCGTAATTGACCAGAATTTTCCGCTGACCACGCTCTACGAACACAACAAAACCAGTAACCACCACCACAAGAAAGCAGATCACGATTGAAGTGAGCGGGTGCATTGCGCCGGTACGGACCAGTTCAAAGAGACCACCAAGAGCATTCGGCAAACCCGCAGCAATACCTGCAAAAATGATCATCGAAATGCCGTTACCTAAACCACGCTCGGTAATCTGCTCCCCTAGCCACATAAGGAACATCGTTCCCGTTACTAGCGTCATGACGGTTGTGAGCCGGAACATCATCCCTGGATCAATTACCAAGCCAGGCTGAGATTCAATAGCAATAGCGATACCAATCGCCTGGAAGAGGGCGAGTCCGACCGTACCGTATCGAGTGTACTGTGTGATCTTCCTGCGGCCAGCTTCGCCTTCCTTTTTCAACTGTTCAAGGCTGGGAATCGCAATTGCCATCAACTGCATGATGATGGACGAGGAAATGTACGGCATTATCCCGAGCGCGAAAATCGTGAAACGCGACAACGCACCTCCGGAAAATAGGTTGAAAACGCCGAGAATCCCTCCCTGCTGGGAGTTAAAAAGCTCGGCGAGTTGTACTGGGTCGATGCCTGGCACTGGTATGTGAGCGCCTATCCGATAGACGGCAAGAGCACCAAGCAAAAACCAGAGTCGGCGCCAGAGGTCGCCGAACTTGCCTGCTTTGCCGAGCGCAAGTGGCTCTGTGGTGGCATTGGCCACAGTCTATTCCCGCCCTTTCTTTTAGGCCGCTGCTGCGATATCTGCTACGGATCCACCCGCAGCTTCAATGGCAGTACGGGCACCTTTGGTAACCCCGACCCCTTTCAAATTGACTTTGCGAGTCAACTTGCCAGAGAGGATCACTTTCGCTGAGAGGCTGTCGGCTGGGATGATCCCAGCCTGCATGAGTGTTAGTAAGTCGACGTCCTCAACAGGCAGCTTCTCCAGTTCGGAGAGGCGAACTTCTGCATTGCGCGACGCGGTCAATGAAATGAATCCGCGCTTAGGAAGGCGGCGCTGCAACGGCATCTGCCCACCCTCAAAGCCCACTTTATGAAAACCACCAGCACGTGACTTCTGACCCTTGTGGCCACGCCCGGCTGTCTTGCCCAAGCCACTGCCGATACCACGGCCCACTCGCTTTGCAGCGTGCTTGGCACCATTGGCCGGATTCAATTTATTGAGGCGCATTCCTTAACCCTCGCACTTCACTAGATAAGCAATCTTCTTGATCATGCCCCGAATCGCCGGCGTATCCCACAACTCAGTGGTGTGATTGATGCGGCGCAAACCCAAGCCACGCACGGTCGCACGATGATCTTGTTTGGTACCAATGACACTTTTAACAAGGGTCACCTTGAGTTTCTTTTCAGCCATGATTACGCCTCCAGAATTTCCTGAACCGTCTTGCCACGTTTGGCGGCAATTTCGGCCGGGGTGTTCATGGCCATCAAAGCCTTGATGGTTGCGCGCACCAGGTTATAGGGATTGGTTGAGCCAATCGCTTTGGCTACCACATCGGTCACACCCATGACTTCGAATACGGCACGCATAGGACCACCAGCAATGACGCCAGTACCTGCTGCCGCGGGCGACATCAACACGGTAGTAGCACCATGCTTGCCGGTAACTGGGTGGTGTAGGGTTCCGTCTCGCAGGCTAACCTTCGCCAGCTTGCGACGAGCTTCATCCATCGCTTTTTGTACGGCTACCGGCACTTCACGGGCCTTACCCTTGCCCATGCCGACCCCGCCGTCACCATCACCAACGACGGTCAGAGCTGCGAAACCGAGGATTCGACCACCCTTGACAACCTTGGTAACACGGTTGATTGCGACCATCTTTTCACGCAAGCCGTCATCACGCTCTTCAGAAGCTTGCTGCTGTTTTTTTGTTTGCGGTTTTACCATATCAATCTCGCTCTTTAGCCGGACTCAAAACTGCAGCCCACCTTCACGGGCCGCTTCGGCCAATGCCTTGACACGTCCGTGATACCTGAACCCGGACCGATCAAATGCCACTTCGGTTACACCCTGTGCCTTCGCGCGCTCGGCAATCAACTTGCCTACCACCTTCGCCGCGTCTATGTTCCCGCCATTCGGCAGCTGTGTGCGTACATCCGGCTCGACCGTGCTGGCAGATGCCAGAACCTTGGTCCCACAGCTTGAATAAACCTGTGCATATATGTGGCAATTTGAACGATGAATGCAAAGCCTAAACACCTTGAGCTCCGCAATCTTGGCGCGGGTTTTGCGCGCCCTACGCAGGCGAGACTCTTTTTTGTCCATGATTCGACCTTTAAATATTGCTTGCTAGGCAGCGTTATTTTTTCTTTGTTTCCTTGATCACCACCACTTCGTCGCTGTAACGCACCCCCTTGCCCTTATAGGGCTCGGGAGGACGATAGGCACGAACTTCCGCGGCCACCTGACCAACCAGTTGTCGGTCAATACCTTTAATCAAGATTTCTGTCTGAGTCGGTGTTTCCACCTTGATGCCATTCGGCATTTCATGGACAATCGGGTGAGAATAACCGAGCGAAAGGTTGAGCTTAGCTCCTTGCGCCTGCGCCTTGTAGCCAACACCTACCAGGGACAGCTTCTTTTCGAACCCCTTGGTCACGCCTGTCACCATGTTGCTCACCAGAGCGCGCATGGTGCCTGACATGGCAGACGCATTAGGTTGACCTTCAATCTCACGACAAACCAAGGACTCACCCTCCTGCTCAACTTTGACAGAGGGGAGAACGAATTGGGTCATCGTCCCGAGCGGGCCTTTCATTATGATCCCACTGGAAGAAACCGAAACTTCAACGCCCTTGGGCAGGATTACTGGATTTTTGGCGATTCGGGACATGTCTTACTCCTTACGCCACAATACACAGGACTTCGCCGCCGACGTTGGCACTACGTGCCATCCGGTCAGTCATTACACCCTTTGGGGTGGAAACGATGGCGATACCCAGACCATTCATGACTTTGGGTAATTCCAGCTTACTGCGGTAGACGCGCAAACCAGGCTTGGATATACGTTCGATACGCTCAATTACAGGACGACCGGCATAATATTTCAATTCGATGTCAAGCTCGGCCTTACCGTCCGCTTTACGGATAGCGAAGTCCTCAATGTAGCCTTCGTCTTTCAATACTTTGGCGATTGCCTCCTTCAATTTCGAGGAGGGCATCGTGACGCCTAGCTTTTCTGCCATCTGACCATTGCGGATGCGTGTCAACATGTCGGCTACTGGATCTGTCATGCTCATTATTAGCTCCTCACCAACTAGCCTTGATCATGCCCGGCACTTCGCCACGCATGGCAAACTCGCGCAACTTGAGACGACATAGACCAAACTTTCTGAATACACCACGTGGCCGCCCAGTCAAGGCACAGCGTCCGCGCTGCCTCACAGGACTGGAATCACGCGGCAATTGTTGAAATTTTAGACGAGCCTGCATACGCTCCTCATCGTCCAACCCTGCGTTATTTACGATTGCCAGCAGTTCTGCGCGTTTCACAGCATACTTGGCAACCATTTTTGCCCGCTTGGCCTCACGATTGATCAGTGATAGTTTCGCCATATAACCCTCAATTCTTGAAGGGGAATTTGAATGCCGTCAGAAGCGCTTTTGCTTCTTCGTCAGTCTTCGCCGTAGTAGTAATGCTGATATTCATGCCACGAAGCGCATCAACCTTGTCGTACTCAATCTCAGGAAAGATGATTTGCTCTTTGACACCAATGTTGTAATTGCCGCGACCATCAAAACCTTTAGTGCCCGGAATACCGCGAAAGTCCCGAATCCGTGGCATGGCGATACTGACGAGACGATCGAGAAACTCATACATTCTCGTTCCACGCAGTGTCACCATGCAACCTATAGGGTAGCCCTCACGAATCTTGAAACCAGCAATAGCTTTGCGGGCCTTGGTGACGACGGGCTTCTGCCCGGCGATCTTCACCATGTCACCAACTGCATTCTCAAGGATTTTTTTATCCACCACCGCCTCACCCACCCCCATATTGAGGGTTATCTTGGTGATCCGAGGTATTTCCATGACTGAACCATAATTGAACTGCTCTCGCAGTTGAGGCATAACTTCGTTTTTATAGAACTCTTGCAAGCGCGCCATGATTATTCCTTACGCCTCAACCTGTTCGCCAGTCGGCTTGAAAATACGGACCTTCCGGCCATCCTCAAGTAACTTGAAACCTACACGGGCACCCTTTTGGGTAGCCGCATTGAAGAGCGCTACGTTGGACAGATGAATCGGCATCTCCTTCTCGATGATGCCTCCAGTCTGCCCCTTCATAGGATTCGGCTTCGTATGTTTCTTGACGCGATTCACACCCTCAACCAACAAGTAGTGATTATCGAGACAATGCAGGACCGTTCCACGCTTACCCTTGTCGCGACCAGTCGTCACCACTACGTCGTCGCCTTTACGAATTTTTTCCATGCTGAGATCCTATCCGCCTTGCCTTAAAGCACTTCGGGAGCAAGCGAGACGATCTTCATGAAGCGCTCGCTACGCAACTCTCTTGTTACGGGCCCAAAGATGCGCGTACCGATCGGTTCTAGCTTGTTATTGAGCAAAACCGCAGCGTTATCGTCGAACTTAATCAGGGAGCCATCCGAACGGCGAACGCCTTTAGCAGTACGCACGACAACCGCACTGTAGACCTCACCCTTCTTGACGCGACCACGCGGCGCAGCATCCTTGATGCTGACCTTGATAATGTCGCCGATACCAGCATAACGACGCTTTGACCCGCCCATGACCTTGATGCACATGACTGAACGCGCACCAGTGTTGTCGGCAACATCAAGCCGTGACTGCATTTGAATCATTATTTCTACTCCAACTTAACCTGCCCCCGTATCACCGGACGCGCAGTCAGTTTTGGAACCCCTGCTAGAAATCGAGGGGGCTTATTTGCCGCAGGAGAAGTTACCTACTGTCAGCCACACACAAAAGAGGTGAGATTATATGAATCTAGAGGCCTGGTGTCAAGATATATATACAATATCTATATATATCAGACAGCGCGAGCCTTTTCGACCACCTTGCTGATACGCCAAGCTTTTGTCTTCGAGATCGGCGCACATTCTTCAATCTGAACGAGATCTCCCGCTCCGGCGATTAGTCCGTTTACATCAGCGTGATACTTTTTCGACCGAATCATTACCTTGCCGATCACGGGGTGTTTGACGCGCCGCTCAATCAAAACCGTCACCGTTTTCTGCATCTTATCGCTCACCACACGCCCTTCAAGGGTGCGGTGCATTGACTGGCTTGCCTGGTTCATTTTGCAGTCGCCCTCTCGTGCTGAATTGTTTTGACACGTGCTACATCTTTCCTCAACTTGCCTAACTGGCTGCTATTGCTGAGTTGTTGCGTTGCAAGTTGCATGCGCAGCGAAAACTGTGCCTTGCGTAGATCGAGCAATTCATTATTCAGATCATCATCGCTCTTGTTTCTCAATTCGGTCGCTTTCATCACCTGTCCCCGCTCAACTCAAATGACGTGTAACAAAGGTGGTAGCAATCGGCAGTTTGGCGGAAGCCAGCCCGAAAGCCTCGCGCGCCAAACCCTCATCAACACCATCCATTTCGTATAAGACCTTGCCCGGCTGAATTTCGGCCACCCAGTATTCCGGGTTTCCCTTACCGTTACCCATACGGACCTCAGCGGGCTTTTGGGAAATCGGCTTGTCCGGGAAAATCCGAATCCAGATTCTCCCCCCCCGCTTGATGTGGCGTGTCATTGCACGTCGGGCTGCTTCGATTTGCCGTGCCGTCAGGCGACCCCTGCCGGTTGCCTTGAGGCCATATTCACCAAAGCTAACTTTGGTGCCACGAGTCGCCAGACCCGTATTGCGCCCCTTTTGTTCCTTGCGATATTTTCTACGTGCCGGTTGCAACATGCTGCATTACTCCTTCTCACCCTGGCCCGACATATCAGTACTGGCCTTGGTTGATGTTGTCTTGCGAACGCGCTTTGCAGGAGACTTGGACGGAGTCCCTGCCGCTACCGTCGATTCAAACCTTGTCTCGCTTCCTTGCGCTTCGGCTTTTTTGGTGGTGCGGCGCGGAGTCAGCTTGGTATCGCCTTCGTTTGAGGTGGGACCTGGCTTGGCCGTGCGACGTGCTCGCTTAGCCGGTTCATCCCCTCCCTGATCGTTTGGGGTAGCCACTTCACCGCGCGCTGCTGTTTCACCTTTGAAAACCCATACCTTGATACCGATAATCCCGTAGGTTGTCTTGGCTTCCGAGGTTCCGTAGTCAATTTCGGCGCGTAAGGTATGAAGCGGGACTCGGCCCTCCCGGTACCATTCCGTTCGCGCAATTTCTGCACCATTCAGGCGGCCTGCGCTCATGATCTTTATGCCCTGAGCACCGAGACGCATCGCGTTTTGCATCGCACGCTTCATCGCACGACGGAACATGATGCGCTTTTCAAGTTGTTGTGCAATCGAATCGGCGATCAACTGTGCATCAACTTCGGGCTTGCGGATTTCTTCAATGTTTACATGAACTGGAACACCCATACGACGCTGTAGATCAGCCTTAAGTTGTTCGATGTCCTCGCCCTTCTTACCAATAACTACCCCAGGCCGCGCACTGAATACCGTAACACGAGCATTCTTCGCAGGGCGCTCAATCACGACTCGGCCTACAGATGCGTGAGCCAATTTTTTCTTCAGATAGTCACGTACCGCAATATCCTCTTGCAGCATCGAGGCAAATGACTTGCTGTTGGCGAACCAGCGCGAGGTCCAGTCACGCGTGACAGAGAGACGGAAGCCGGTCGGATGAATCTTTTGTCCCATGTGAGTTCCTTATTCTCCGACTGTCACGTAGATGTGGCAGGTCTGTTTGCTGATGCGATTTCCACGGCCTTTTGCACGCGCCGTAAAACGCTTGAGTACCGTTCCCTGCTCGACGTGTATCTGCGTCACTTTCAGCACATCAATGTCAGCACCATTGTTATGCTCAGCATTGGCAATAGCCGACTCAAGCACTTTTTTGACTATAACAGCACCTTTTTTGGGGGAAAAGGCAAGTATGCTAAGAGCTTGATCTACCGTCTTGCCGCGAACAAGATCGGCTACCAACCGCCCTTTTTGAGCGGAGAGACGAACTCCCCGCAGGATAGCGTTAGTTTCCATTGACATATCCTTACTTCTTCGCCTTTTTGCCCGCCGCGTGTCCCTTGAAGGTGCGCGTCAATGCAAATTCACCAAGCTTGTGACCAACCATATTTTCCGAAACATAGACAGGAATATGCTGCTTACCGTTGTGGACCGCGATGGTCAGGCCGATGAAGTCCGGAAGAATCGTCGACCGGCGCGACCAGGTCTTGATCGGGCGCTTGTCATTCGAAGCGCGGACTGTATCGACCTTCTTGATCAAGTGATCGTCTACGAACGGACCTTTTTTAATTGAACGTGCCATGTCTTACCTCTTAGCGCTTATGACGGCGCTGGACAATCATATTGTCGGTGCGCTTGTTGCTGCGAGTACGATAGCCTTTAGTCGGTTGTCCCCACGGACTCACCGGTACCCGGCCTTCGCCTGTACGACCTTCACCACCCCCATGCGGGTGGTCGATCGGGTTCATTGCTGTACCGCGAACTGTTGGGCGAATACCGCGCCAGCGATTAGCTCCCGCCTTGCCAATCTTACGAAGGTTGTTTTCTTCATTACCTACCTCGCCGATCGTGGCACGGCACTCGATATGGACACGCCGGATTTCACCTGAGCGCAAACGAACCTGAGCATAAGTGCCTTCGCGCGCCAACAACTGGACTGAAGTACCTGCTGCGCGTGCCATTTGGGCTCCCTTACCAGGCATCATCTCTATGCAGTGAATTGTGCTGCCGACAGGAATATTGCGAATCGGCAGAGAATTTCCCGACTTGATGGGAGCTTCTGGGCCACTCATAATCTCTTGCCCTACGACCATGCCCTTGGCAGCAATGATGTAACGACGCTCACCATCTGCGTAGCACAGCAATGCGATATTGGCCGAGCGATTCGGGTCGTACTCCAGGCGCTCGACCTTAGCAACGATCCCGTCCTTGTTGCGCTTGAAGTCGATGACCCGATAGTGTTGTTTATGACCACCCCCTTGGTGGCGTGTCGTAATATGGCCGTGATTGTTGCGTCCAGCCTTGCTGGTCTGCTTTTCGGTGAGCGCATCAAATGGCCCTCCCTTGTGCAAACTGGGATTGACAACCTTTACGAGGCCACGTCGCCCGGCAGATGTGGGTTTGACTTTCACCAGCGCCATTTATGCAACCCCCTCTGCAAAATTGATTTCCTGACCAGACTCAAGCGAAACAAATGCTTTGCGCACATCGCTACGACGCCCCATGGTGCGCCCCACGCGCTTGACCTTTCCTTTGGCATTGGCGACCTGGACCGCATTCACACGCACCTTGAAGAGCATCTCAACAGCTGCCTTGATTTCCGGCTTGGTTGCATCGGGAGCAACAACAAATACAACCTGATTATTCTTTTCAGCGAGCATAGTGGCCTTCTCGGAAATCTGGGGGGCCAGTAGCACCTGATACAGACGTTCTTGCTTGAATTGGATTGCATTCATCCCAGCAGCTCCTCAAGTTTGGTCACGGCACCCTTGGTAATCAGTACGCGCGGAAAACGAATCAAGGAAAGGGGATCTGCCTGTTTCGGCTCAAGAACGAGCAGGTTCGGCAAATTACGGGAAGCCAGCATTAGATTGTCATCAAGATTGTCAGTAACCAGCAGAGCAGACTCAATCCCAAGTTCTTTCAGCTTTATTGCAACCAAGCGAGTCTTTGGCGCTTCTACAGTGAAGCTTTCTACAACCGTAAGACGATCTTCGCGCGCAAGTTGCGAGAGGATGGCCACTAAACCTGCACGATACATCTTGCGGTTAACCTTGTGAGTGAAGTTTTCTTCAGGTGAGCTTGGGAAAGCACGACCACCGCTACGCCACAGGGGGCTCGATGTCATGCCAATACGAGCCCTACCAGTACCTTTCTGTTTCCATGGCTTTTTGGTGCTATGTTTGACTTCCCCTCGCGTCAACTGAGCACGGTTACCGGCGCGCGCATTAGCTTGATAGGCAACCACTAGTTGATGCACCAATGCCTCGTTGTAATCGCGACCAAACAAGCCTTCTGATACGCTGACTGTAGTAACAGCCTGACCTTGCTCATTAATTAATTTTAGTTCCATAGACGCGCTCACATATCTGAGCCGGCAGCTTTGACTGCAGGACGAACCACGACATCACCACCGCGAGCACCCGGCACAGCGCCTTTAATCAAAAGAAGTTGGCGGGCTTCATCAACTCTGACCACTTCAAGATTTTGGGTGGTACGACGAACATCCCCTAGATGACCGGCCATACGCTTTCCGGGGAACACACGACCCGGATCCTGCGCCATGCCGATCGAACCAGGTGCGTTATGTGACACCGAGTTGCCGTGAGAAGCGCGGTTGGACGAAAAATGATGTCGCTTAATCGAACCCGCGAAGCCTTTTCCAATCGTGGTTCCGGTGATGTCAACCTTTTGACCGACTGTAAAAAGGGCCACATTCAGTGCATCACCCGGCTTGAAGCCAGTGGCACCTGACTCGGGAATGGTGAATTCCATCAGTGCTGCGCCGGCCTCCACACCCGCTTTCGCGAAGTGGCCGGCTTCCGGCTTGGCAACACGCGAGACACGGCGTTTTCCAAAGGTAACTTGGATGGCGGAATAACCATCCTTAGCCTGTGTCTTGACTTGCGCAATTCTGTTGTTCGACACGTCGAGCACCGTCACCGGAACGCTAGAACCATCCTCGGTAAAGATGCGCGTCATGCCGACCTTGCGCCCTACAAGTCCTAAACCCATTGTTTTCTCCTAAATCCGGCTACGATTGGCCGGGTAGTTACACCAAAAACTGTCAGCCGGCTAGACCGACCACTTGCAAGCAACGGCTACTGCAATTTAATTTCCACATCAACGCCTGCTGGAAGATCTAGCTTCATCAAAGCATCGACAGTCTTATCCGTCGGATCAATGATGTCCATGAGACGAAGGTGGGTTCGAATTTCGAATTGATCTCGTGACGTCTTATTGACGTGCGGGGAACGGAGGAGGTTGAATCGCTCTATCCTAGTAGGCAACGGAACCGGGCCTCGCACAACCGCGCCAGTTCGCTTTGCAGTATCCACAATCTCCATGGCTGATTGGTCAATCAACCGATAGTCAAAAGCTTTCAGTCGAATGCGGATTTTCTGGTTTTGCATGTTTGATCCTCAAAGAGCAAGCGCCTTGCGGCGACAAAAAACGAAAGGGCGGAATTATCCTGCCCTTTCGTTAGAAAAGCAACAGATTACTCGACGATTTTTGCGACGACGCCGGCGCCGACGGTACGGCCACCTTCGCGGATGGCGAAGCGCAGTCCGTCTTCCATCGCGATCGGCGCAATCAGCTTCACCGTCATCTGCACGTTGTCACCCGGCATCACCATCTCGATCCCCGCCGGCAGTTCGCACGCCCCGGTCACGTCCGTCGTCCGAAAGTAGAACTGCGGACGGTAGCCGTTGAAGAACGGGGTATGACGGCCACCTTCGTCCTTCGACAGAACATAGACTTCGGCGACGAAATGAGTGTGCGGGGTGATGGAGCCCGGCTTGGCCAGCACCTGACCACGCTCAACTTCTTCACGCTTGGTACCGCGCAGCAGCACGCCGACGTTGTCGCCCGCCTGCCCCTGGTCGAGCA
Source organism: Rhodocyclaceae bacterium (assembly GCA_013426785.1). Classification (GTDB taxonomy): domain Bacteria; phylum Pseudomonadota; class Gammaproteobacteria; order Burkholderiales; family Rhodocyclaceae; genus Sulfuricystis. The sequence continues at coordinate 15,147 of JACDZI010000004.1, forward strand.
GCTTGCGGAACATTTCGACACCGGTACAGGTGGTCTTGACGGTGGGACGGATACCGACGATTTCAATTTCTTCGCCAACCTTGACGACGCCACGCTCAACCCGACCGGTCACGACAGTGCCGCGACCTGAGATGGAGAAGACGTCTTCGATGGGCATCAGGAAGGGTTTGTCGATGGCGCGCTCGGGGGTGGGAATGTAGCTATCCAGCGCTTCCGCCAACTGAAGAATGGCCAACTCGCCGAGTTCGCCTTTGTCGCCTTCCATGGCCTTCAGGGCGGAACCCTTGACGATCGGGATGTCGTCGCCCGGAAAGTCGTACTTGCTGAGCAGTTCGCGCACTTCCATTTCGACGAGTTCGAGCAGTTCGGCATCGTCCACCATGTCGCACTTGTTCATGAAGACGATGATAAAGGGGACACCGACCTGACGGGCCAGCAGGATGTGTTCACGAGTCTGCGGCATCGGGCCGTCAGCGGCCGAAACCACCAAGATCGCACCGTCCATCTGGGCAGCACCCGTGATCATGTTCTTGACGTAGTCAGCATGCCCCGGACAGTCAACGTGCGCATAGTGACGGTTTGCCGTCTCGTATTCAACGTGCGCCGTGTTGATGGTGATGCCCCGCGCCTTCTCTTCCGGCGCTGCATCAATCTGGTCGTAGGCCTTCGCCTCCCCACCAAACTTCGCCGACAGCACCGATGTGATCGCCGCCGTCAACGTCGTCTTGCCATGATCCACGTGCCCAATCGTCCCCACATTCACATGCGGCTTCGTTCGCTCAAATTTGCCTTTTGCCATTTCGATTCCTTAAAAGAACAATGTTACTTCTTGTTGATGACGGCTTCGGCGACGTTCTTCGGCGCCTCGCTGTAGTGCTTGAATTCCATTGAATAGGTGGCACGCCCCTGTGAAAGGGAACGCAACTGAGTGGAATAACCGAACATTTCCGCCAAGGGAACCTCGGCTTTGATCGCCTTGATGCCACCAGGCAAATCTTCCATGCCTTGTATCATGCCACGACGACCGGAAAGATCACCCATAACATTACCCATGTAATCTTCGGGGGTTTCCACTTCAACAGCCATCATAGGTTCGAGTAGTACCGGACTAGCCTTGCGCATGGCATCCTTGAATGCCATTGAGGCGGCCATTTTAAATGCATTCTCGTTCGAATCAACATCATGGTACGAGCCGTCGAAGAGTGTTACCTTGACATCCACAACCGGGAAGCCAGCAAGTACGCCGTTAGGCAAGGTTTCCTGCAAGCCCTTATCTACCGCAGGAATGTACTCGCGAGGAACTGTCCCACCCTTAATGGCATCAACAAACTCATAACCCTTGCCTTGCTCGTTCGGCTCTAACTTGATCCAAACGTGACCATATTGACCTCGGCCACCAGATTGTTTGACGAATTTACCTTCTTGCTCAACCGCCTTACGAATTGCTTCGCGATAAGCCACTTGAGGCGCACCAACATTCGCCTCAACGTTGAATTCGCGCTTCATTCGATCAACAATAATCTCCAAGTGCAACTCACCCATACCGGAGATAATGGTCTGACCAGACTCTTCGTCAGTCCGCACACGGAACGATGGATCTTCTTGAGCCAAGCGATTAAGCGCTATACCCATTTTCTCCTGGTCGGCCTTGGTCTTCGGCTCAACAGCAACGTGAATGACAGGCTCCGGGAAAATCATCCGCTCAAGAATAATCGGAGCATCTGGGTCGCACAAGGTCTCACCAGTTGTTACTTCTTTCAGCCCGACGCAAGCAGCGATGTCACCGGCGAGGACTTCCTTGATCTCTTCACGATTATTGGCATGCATTTGGAGAATGCGGCCAATACGCTCTTTTTTCCCCTTAACCGGGTTATACACCGTTGAGCCAGAAGCCAAAACACCGGAATAGACACGGATAAAGGTAAGCTGGCCCACGTAAGGATCAGTCATCAGCTTGAATGCTAGAGCCGAGAATTTCTCGGTGTCGTTGGCGCTTCGCGAAACTTCCCGATCGCTTTCATCAAGGCCGTCGACAGGAGGTATATCAACCGGTGAGGGAAGCAACTCGACCACAGCGTCAAGCATGCGCTGTACACCCTTATTCTTGAAAGCGGTACCACAGAGCATCGGCTGAATTTCGCAAGCGATGGTTCTTGTACGAAGGCCAAGCTTGATTTTATCTTCGGATAACTCACCCGCTTCGAGATACTCATTCATCAACTCTTCGGTAGCTTCAGCAGCGGCCTCAACCATTTGCCCACGCCAAGTCTTGGCAGTCTCCAGAAGTTCAGCCGGGATTTCACGGTAGTCGAACTTCATACCCTGGGATGCCTCATCCCAAATGATCGCCTTCATCTTGATAAGGTCGACCACTCCGGTAAAGGAGTCTTCAGAGCCAATCGGGATCACAATGGGAACCGGCGTCGCGCTGAGCCTGGTCTTCATCTGCTCAACGACCTTGAAGAAGTTGGCGCCGGTACGATCCATCTTGTTAACAAATGCAAGGCGCGGCACCTTGTACTTGTTAGCCTGACGCCACACAGTTTCAGACTGCGGTTGCACCCCGCCGACCGCACAATAAACCATGCAAGCACCATCCAGCACCCGCATCGAACGCTCAACCTCAATAGTGAAGTCAACGTGCCCCGGAGTGTCAATGATATTCAGACGATGCTCCGGGAATGACATGTCCATGCCTTTCCAGAAGCAAGTTGTAGCAGCAGAAGTAATGGTGATGCCGCGTTCCTGCTCCTGCTCCATCCAGTCCATCGTCGCCGCACCATCATGCACTTCACCGATCTTGTGATTAACCCCAGTGTAGAAAAGAATACGCTCGGTCGTCGTGGTCTTGCCTGCGTCAATATGCGCAGAAATACCTATGTTGCGATAGCGCTCAATGGGAGTCTTGCGGGCCACTTGTTTTACCTGTCTCTCTACATCCGGCCATCATGCCCCCAAAGGCGCTGTATAGATGGCCAGATTATCCACAAAGCCAACCGGCAACTTGGCCGGCAGCACAATATAGTCAAATTAAAACCGGAAATGCGAGAAGGCCTTGTTGGCCTCAGCCATTCTGTGTACTTCTTCGCGCTTTTTCATGGCAGCGCCACGACCTTCCGAGGCTTCGAGCAACTCAGTTGCCAACCTCTGATCCATCGACTTCTCGCTACGCTTGCGTGCCGCCTCACGAATCCAGCGCATCGAAAGGGCAAGACGTCGCGATGGACGTACCTCGACAGGCACCTGATAATTAGCGCCGCCTACCCGACGACTTTTAACTTCGACGACCGGCTTGACATTATTGATCGCTAGCGAAAAGACCTCTACCGGATCCTTTCCACTCTTCTTGGAGATCACACTAAATGCACCATAGACAATGTGCTCGGCAACCGATTTTTTTCCGCTCGCCATGATGACATTAACAAACTTGGAAACCTCGATATTGCCAAATTTAGGATCAGGCAGGATATCGCGCTTAGGAACTTCTCTACGACGGGGCATAAGACAACCTCTCTAACCAATCAAATAAGGCTTAAGCCTTCTTGGGACGCTTAGCGCCATACTTGGAACGGCTCTGCTTGCGATCCTTGACACCCTGAGTATCAAGGCTTCCACGCACGACGTGGTAACGAACACCCGGTAGATCCTTGACACGCCCCCCACGAATCAGAACAACGGAGTGCTCCTGAAGATTATGCCCTTCACCACCAATGTATGAGATAACCTCGAATCCGTTGGTCAAGCGAACCTTGGCAACCTTACGTAAAGCAGAGTTAGGTTTTTTCGGTGTCGTTGTGTAAACGCGGGTACATACGCCACGCTTAGCTGGACAACTTTCCAGTGCAGGGACCTTACTTTTCGTCTTTTCCGCTTGACGCGGCTTGCGTACAAGCTGATTAATGGTCGGCATAGCTATCGTTCCTGATTCGTCTATCGCTCAAATTACTCTTGTTTCGGCCACTGACAAAGGCGCAAAAAAGAGGCGGAATTATATTGATGAGATCATCCGGCGTCAACTTACTTGCTCGCCTGATCCCTCATTTTCTAATGTCATTGTTTCAATGGTGTTGCCAGGATAATCTTCTGCGGTGCTTTGCATGCGTCGATTGCGGTGATATGCAAGACCGGTACCAGCAGGAATCAGTCGTCCGACAATAACGTTTTCCTTGAGGCCTCGTAGTTCGTCACGCTTGCCCATGATCGCCGCTTCGGTCAGGACACGCGTGGTCTCTTGGAAGGATGCAGCAGATATGAATGAATCGGTGGACAGGCTGGCCTTGGTAATACCCAGCAACATGTACTGAAACTCAGCTGGCCGCTTGTCCCCGGCGATCAATCGGTCATTTTCGTCTAATACATCGGAGCGCTCCACCTGCTCTTCTCGAATGAAACGAGACTCACCTGGTTCGATAATGACAACACGGCGCAACATTTGGCGAACAATCACTTCAATATGCTTGTCGTTGATCTTCACCCCCTGCAATCGATAGACATCCTGTACTTCATCAATGATGTAACGCGCCAGCTCTTCAACACCCTTCAAGCGAAGGATGTCATGGGGATCTACAGGGCCATCAACGATCACCTCGCCTTTATTGACCACTTGCCCGTCATGAGCCATCACATGCTTGTCTTTCGGGATTAAGTACTCATGGGCAGTGCCGTCCAGTTCGGTAATGATCAGGCGTTGCTTGCCCTTGGTGTCCTTGCCAAATGACACGGACCCAGTTACCTCAGCCAGCATGCCTGCGTCTTTCGGAGAGCGCGCCTCAAACAGTTCAGCAACGCGAGGCAAGCCGCCGGTAATATCACGGGTCTTCACTGACTCCTGCGGAATCCTCGCAAGAACTTCACCTACACTGACTGTCTGGCCATCCTTGACAGTGATGATCGACCCGACGTGGAAGGTAATGGCAACGGAGTGATCGGTTCCATGAATCTTGACCTCCTGGCCTGCCTCATCAAGTAACTTCACTTGAGGCCGCAGACCTTTCGCCTGTGCCTTGGCCCCGCGTTTCGGGTCAATCACCACCAAGGTAGTTAGGCCGGTCACCTCATCCATCTGCTCGGCGACGGTGACACCTTTCTCAACGTTTTCGAAGCGGACAAGACCCGCATATTCTGTAACGATCGGACGTGTGTGCGGATCCCAGTTTGCCAATTGGGCACCTGGCTTCACGGACACACCATCTGCAACTAACAGGGTTGCCCCGTAGGGAACCTTGTGACGCTCCCGCTCACGGCCATGGTCATCGGCAATCAACACCTCCGCAGATCTGGCGATAACAATTTTCTCATTCTTCGGGTTAGATACATAGCGCATCGTCGCAGAAAAGCGAATCGTGCCTGCACTTTTCGCTTCAATCTGGCTTTGTGCTGCGGCACGCGAAGCGGCACCGCCGACGTGGAATGTTCGCATCGTCAGCTGCGTACCCGGTTCGCCGATGGACTGGGCTGCAATCACACCCACTGCCTCACCGGCATTGACGAGCGAACCACGTCCCAAATCACGACCATAGCACTTTGCACATAATCCGTAACGCGTCTCGCACGACAATGGTGTCCGCACCGTAACCTCATCTATGCCGAGCCTCTCGATCATATCGACGGCGTCCTCGTCAAGAAGAGTTCCCGTGGGAAAAATCACATCCTGAGTGTCGGGATGAACGACATCAGTGATAACAACCCTGCCAAGGATGCGCTCTCGCAATGGCTCCACTACCTCTCCACCTTCAACCAAAGCCTTCATGGCGAAACCAAAGGTGGTACCACAATCATCTTCAGTGACAACCAGATCCTGCGTCACATCTACCAGACGGCGGGTCAGATACCCCGAGTTGGCGGTCTTCAAAGCGGTGTCAGCCAGACCTTTTCGTGCACCGTGGGTAGAGATAAAGTACTGGAGAACATTCAGACCTTCGCGGAAATTGGTAGTAATCGGTGTTTCAATGATCGAACCGTCCGGCTTAGCCATCAGGCCGCGCATACCGGCCAATTGACGGATTTGAGCTGCGGAACCGCGCGCACCGGAGTCGGCCATCATATAAATCGAGTTGAATGAATCCTGAGTAACCTCCTTACCCGTGACATCTTTGACCCGCTGGTGTTGTAACTGATCCATCATCGCCTTGGCAACCTGATCGCCAGCACGCCCCCATATATCGACGACCTTGTTGTAACGCTCACCAACAGTAACCAATCCTGAGGTGTATTGCTTTTCAATTTCTTTTACCTCGACTTCGGCCGCCTCAATGATGCCTTGCTTCTGTCCAGGCACCAGCATGTCATCAATGCAAATTGAAATACCGCCACGCGTTGCAAGGCGGAAGCCAGCCTGCATCAGTTTGTCGGCAAACACCACCGTGTCTTTCAAGCCGCAACGACGGAAGCTCTCGTCGATCAGTTTGGAGATCTCCTTTTTCTTGAGCGGCTTGTCGATAACCTTGAAGGGCAAGCCCTTTGGGAGAATTTCGGAGAGGATGGCACGGCCTGCTGTCGTGGAATAGCGCACGAATTTTTCACGCCACTGATCGCCGTCACGCTCATATTCCCGAAGCCGCACCGAGACCCGTGCGTGCAAATCGACATGGCGCGACTCAACTCCACGCAAGACTTCGGAAACGTCGACAAAAGACATCCCGGTTCCTTTAGCCGCTGCATTCTCGCGGGAGGCGTAATAAAGACCAAGTACGACGTCCTGGGACGGCACAATGATTGGAGCACCGTTTGCTGGCGACAGCACGTTGTTCGATGCCAACATCAAAGTGCGCGCTTCCATTTGAGCTTCCAATGATAAAGGAACGTGCACGGCCATCTGGTCACCATCAAAGTCAGCGTTGAAGGCCGTACAAACCAGCGGGTGTAACTGGATGGCCTTGCCCTCAATCAGCACCGGCTCGAAGGCCTGAATGCCAAGGCGGTGCAGCGTCGGCGCACGGTTGAGGAGAACTGGATGCTCGCGGATGACTTCTTCAAGAATGTCCCAGACAACGGCAGTCTCAGCTTCAACTTCTTTCTTCGCCGCCTTGATCGTGCTGGCTACACCCATCTTTTCGAGACGCTCGAATATGAAAGGCTTGAATAATTCGAGGGCCATCTTCTTCGGCAGGCCACATTGGTGCAGTTTCAACTGTGGGCCGACAACGATGACTGAGCGGCCCGAATAGTCAACCCGCTTGCCCAGCAGGTTCTGGCGGAAGCGCCCCCCCTTACCCTTGATCATGTCAGCCAGTGACTTCAGCGGACGCTTATTCGCACCAGTCATGGCTTTGCCACGACGACCGTTGTCCAGCAGTGAATCCACTGCCTCCTGCAACATACGTTTCTCGTTGCGAACGATGATGTCTGGTGCCTTTAGCTCCAGAAGACGCTTAAGACGATTGTTGCGATTGATCACGCGACGATACAAGTCGTTGAGATCGGAAGTCGCGAAACGTCCGCCATCAAGGGGTACTAGTGGACGGAGATCCGGGGGAAGCACCGGCAACACTTCGAGAATCATCCACTCCGGCTTGATACCGGATTGTGTGAATGCCTCAAGAATCTTCAGGCGCTTCGCGAATTTTTTGATTTTCGCTTCTGAGCCGGTAGTCTCGAGTTCGCTGCGCAATGTTTCGATTTCGCGCTTGATATCAAGGGTGCGCAGCAATTCACGCACGCCTTCTGCCCCCATAACTGCCGTGAAATCGTCACCGTACTCTTCGACCTTCGCCAAGTAGTCGTCTTCAGTCAGCAACTGCGCGCGGTTTAACGGCGTCATTCCTGGATCTACAACAACGAAGGCCTCGAAATACAGGACGCGCTCAATGTCGCGCAAGGTCATGTCAAGCACCATGCCCAAACGACTGGGCAAGCTCTTCAGGAACCAGATATGCGCAGTGGGCGAGGCTAGTTCGATATGTCCCATGCGCTCGCGACGTACTTTGGCCTGGGTGACTTCGACTCCGCATTTCTCGCAGATGACGCCGCGATGCTTGAGGCGCTTGTACTTGCCGCACAGGCACTCATAGTCCTTGACCGGGCCAAAAATCTTGGCGCAAAACAGGCCATCGCGCTCGGGCTTGAAAGTACGGTAGTTGATGGTCTCTGGTTTTTTGACCTCGCCATATGACCAAGACCGAATTTTTTCAGGGGACGCGAGACTGATGGTGATCGCGTCGAACTCCTCTTCCTGCGTGACTTGCTTGAACAGATCGAGCAGTGCTTTCATGGGTTAACTCCTGTCGCGGGTCGAGGTTTGATCAATAACGTTCCAAGTCGATGTCGATGGCTAGCGAACGAATTTCCTTCACCAGCACATTGAATGATTCCGGCATGCCGGCATCGATCTTGTGTTCGCCCTTGACGATGTTTTCGTACACTTTGGTCCGTCCGGTAACGTCATCGGACTTGACGGTCAGCATTTCCTGTAGAGTATAAGAAGCACCATAAGCTTCCAGTGCCCAGACCTCCATTTCGCCAAAACGTTGGCCACCGAACTGCGCCTTGCCGCCAAGCGGCTGCTGAGTCACCAGGCTGTAGGGGCCGGTTGAACGTGCGTGCATCTTGTCATCGACCAAGTGATGCAACTTGAGGACATGCATGTAGCCCACAGTAACGGTACGTTCGAATGCTTCGCCGGTCCGGCCATCGTAGAGCGTTGCTTGCGTCTTCGTGGTCGTCAGGTTCAACCGCTTGGCCACGGCATCTGGATAGGCAAGATCAAGCATGCCACGAATCTCCTCTTCCTTGGCGCCATCAAACACGGAGGTCGCAAAAGGAACGCCGTTTTTCAGATTGCCCGCCAGTTCAAGGATTTCCTCATCATTGAGGCTGTTGATGTCGCAATCCCTCCCGGAAGTGTTGTAAATCTTGTCGAGGAACTTGCGCAAATCGGCAATTGCAGCCTGCTGTTGCAGCATTTCCTCGATCTTTGCGCCTAGGCCTTTTGCCGCCCAGCCCAAGTGAGCTTCCAGGATCTGGCCAATATTCATCCGCGACGGCACGCCGAGCGGATTAAGCACGATGTCCACCGGGCTACCATCCTCCATGTGCGGCATATCCTCCACCGGTACGATCTTGGAGACGACACCCTTGTTACCGTGGCGACCGGCCATCTTGTCGCCGGGTTGTAGGCGACGCTTGACCGCCAGATATACCTTGACCATTTTCTGTACGCCAGGCGGCAACTCGTCCCCTTGTGTCAGTTTCTTCTTCTTGGCCTCGAAGGCCACATCGAAATCTTTACGGGTCTGATCGATACTGTCGCGCAGGCTTTCGAGTTGCTGCTGAACGGCCTCATCCGCGAGACTGATGTCAAACCAATGATAATGCTCAAGGTTGGCAAGGTACTCGCCAGTGATCTTGCTACCCTTGGTCAGCTTCTTGGGACCCTTGCTGGCGATCTTCCCGGTTAGTAGTCGTTCGATACGCGCAAAAGTGTCACGTTCGACGATCCGCATCTGGTCGGCCAGATCAAGCTTGTAGCTCTTCAACTGGTCATCAATGATCGACTGTGCACGCTTGTCCCGCTCGATACCTTCACGTGTGAACACCTGGACATCGATGACGGTACCGGTCATGCCGGAGGGTACGCGCAGGCTGGTGTCCTTAACGTCAGAGGCCTTCTCGCCAAAGATGGCGCGAAGGAGTTTTTCCTCCGGTGTCAGCTGGGTTTCACCCTTCGGCGTCACCTTCCCAACTAGCACGTCACCTGCCTCGACTTCGGCACCAATATATACAATCCCGGAATCGTCCAGCCTTGAAAGTTGACCTTCGCCCAGCGTAGCGATATCGCGAGTAATCTCTTCAGGCCCAAGCTTGGTATCGCGCGCAACTACCGTCAATTCTTCGATATGGATCGAGGTGAAACGGTCTTCAGCAACCACTCGCTCGGAAATCAGGATCGAGTCCTCGAAGTTGTAGCCGTTCCAGGGCATGAAGGCCACGCGCATGTTCTGCCCTAGGGCCAACTCACCCAGGTCTGTGGAAGCGCCGTCCGCAACTACATCACCCTTGGCGATCACATCACCCACCTTGACTATTGGCCGCTGGTTGATATTGGTATTCTGGTTCGACCGGGTGTACTTGATCAGATTGTAGATGTCGACACCTACCTCACCCGGCACCGTTTCAGCATCATTCACGCGTACGACGATTCGGTTGGCGTCGATATAGTCGACCGCGCCACCACGCAAAGCCTGTACCGCCGTGCCGGAGTCGACCGCAACGGTCCTCTCGATGCCCGTACCCACCAGCGCCTTTTCGGGACGGAGACAGGGTACGGCTTGCCGCTGCATGTTGGCACCCATCAACGCGCGGTTCGCATCGTCATGCTCAAGGAAGGGGATCAGCGAGGCAGCAACGGAAACGATTTGGCCGGGTGCCACGTCCATGAATTGGACTTCCTGCGGCTCTTTCAGCTCGAACTCGCCTTTGAAACGGCAAGACACGAGGGCATCAGTCAAGCGGCCCTTCTTGTCCAATTGCGCATTCGCCTGGGCAATCACGTACTTGCCCTCTTCGATCGCGGAAAGGAAGATGATTTCGTCAGTCACGTGGCCATTCTCGACCTTGCGATACGGGGTTTCGAGGAAGCCGTAGTTGTTGGTCCTCGCGTAGAGCGCCAGGGAGTTGATCAGGCCAATGTTCGGGCCTTCGGGCGTCTCGATCGGGCAAACCCGCCCATAGTGGGTCGGATGCACGTCACGCACCTCGAAACCGGCACGCTCACGCGTCAAGCCACCCGGGCCTAGAGCCGAAACACGCCGCTTGTGAGTAATTTCCGATAGCGGGTTGGTCTGGTCCATGAACTGCGAGAGTTGGCTCGAACCAAAGAACTCCTTGATCGCGGCACTGATCGGCTTGGCGTTGATCAGGTCATGCGGCATGAGGTTGTCCGATTCGGCCTGGTTCAGACGTTCCTTGACTGCGCGCTCGACACGCACAAGGCCAGCGCGGAACTGGTTTTCCGCCAGTTCTCCAACACAGCGAACACGCCGGTTACCGAGGTGGTCGATATCGTCCACCTCTCCCCTGCCATTGCGGAGTTCGACCAGAATACGAATCACATCGACGATGTCTTCGTTAGACAGCACGCCGGACCCAACCGACTCCTCGCGACCGACACGACGATTAAACTTCATGCGTCCAACGGCAGACAGGTCGTAACGTTCCTCGGAATAGAACAAGCCATGGAACAGCGACTCCACTGCATCTTCCGTGGGCGGCTCGCCAGGCCGCATCATGCGGTAGATCGCAACACGTGCTGCCCACTGATCGGCGGTTTCGTCGCTGCGCAACGTATTCGAGAGATAGGGGCCACGGTCAAGATCATTGATGTACATCGTTTTGAGGTCACTGATTCCCGCCTCGGACAACTTGGACAATGTGCTTTCAGTAATCTCTTCGTTCGCATTGGCAAGAATCTCACCAGTTTCGCTGTCAACCACATTTTGAGCAATGACACGTCCCAGCAGAAAATCGTCCGGTACGGCAATCTTTTTGATCCCGGCCTCGGCAAGTTCGCGGATATGCTTCCCGGTGATGCGCTTGTCCTTGGCGACCAGAACCTTGCCGGCCTTGTCATGAATGTCGAACTTGGCAACTTCGCCACGCAAGCGCTCCGGCACCACATCGAACTGGATACCTTTCTTGCTGAAATGGAAGGTATCGGCTTCGAAGAATGTGGCCAGAATCTGCTCGGGGGTCATCCCTATCGCTTTGAGCAATATGGTCACCGGCATCTTGCGGCGGCGGTCGACGCGGAAATACAGCAAATCCTTGGGATCGAACTCGAAGTCAAGCCAGGAGCCGCGATAGGGAATGATGCGTGCAGAAAAGAGCAGCTTGCCTGAACTGTGAGTTTTGCCCTTGTCGTGCTCGAAAAACACCCCAGGCGAACGATGCAACTGGGAAACGATGACACGCTCCGTGCCATTGATCACGAAAGAACCAGTCGTCGTCATGAGCGGGATCTCGCCCATGTAAACTTCCTGCTCCTTGACCTCCTTGACCTTCTCGCTACTGCTTTCGCGATCAAGGATTACCAGGCGCACCTTGGCACGCAGGGGAGAAGCAAAAGTCAGCCCGCGCTGCTGGCATTCCTTGACATCAAAGGCAGGCTCGCCGAGGCGATACTCGACAAACTCAAGCCTAGCTACGCCAGAATGGGCGGAGATCGGGAAAATGGACTTGAACGCTGCCTGCAAGCCCTGGTCCCGGCGCTGCACGGGCGGGATATCCACCTGCAGGAAGTGGGTATAGGACTCCAGCTGGGTAGCCAGCAGGAAGGGGACGTCCAGTACATTCGCACGCTTGGCAAAGCTTTTGCGAATACGTTTTTTTTCGGTGTACGAATAGGCCATTTTCGCTCCGACAGTCAGGGTTCAGGGATCAGGCATCCGCACTGTGCGGCATGTCCGAATCACTGATCGCTAAAACCTGAGCCGTTCTAGTTGATGAAACAAACAGAAATACAAATAGGCTGGCGACCCCGTAGGGCAGCCAGCCCGGTACTCACTACACTTACTTGATCTCGACCTTTGCACCAGCCTCTTCAAGCTGCTTCTTGAGGGCTTCCGCATCGGCCTTCGAAATGGCTTCCTTGACGGCCTTCGGGGCACCATCAACCAGATCTTTGGCTTCCTTGAGGCCCAGGCCGGTGGCGGCGCGGACGACCTTGATGCACTCGACCTTTTTCTCGCCGGCAGCCAACAGCATGACGGTGAACTCGGTCTGCTCTTCCACAGCAGCAGCAGCAGCAGCGGGAGCCACCACGGCAACTGCAGCAGCAGCAGCGGAAACACCAAACTTCACTTCCATTTCCTTGATCAATTCCGATAGATCGAGAACGGTCATGCCCGCAATTGCGTCGAGGATTTCAGCTTTACTAACAGCCATGATTACAACTCCTGAATGAATATTTGTATCGATGATAAAACGATTACGCAGCCTCTTTTGCGTCGCGTACGGCAGCAAGACCCCGGACAAACTTGGTCGGGATTTCGTTGAGCGTACGGACGAACTGGGTGATCGGTGCTTGCATGGTGCCGAGCAGCTTGGACAGCAACTCTTCGCGACTTGGCAGCGAGGCCAGTGCCTTGACACCTTCTACGTCAATGACGTAGTTGGGCATGGCACCCGCCTTGATGACGAGATGCGGATTGGTCTTGCCAAAGTCGTGGAGCAATTTGGCAACCGCCACTGGATCCGTGGAAATTCCATAGATCAGCGGGCCAACCATTTTCTCGGCCAGCCCCTCAAACGGCGTGCCAGCAACAGCACGACGGACAAGGGTATTTTTCAGCACACGCAGATACACACCCGCCTTGCGAGCGTTCGCACGCAAAGCAGTGATATCACCCACTTCGAGACCACGGTACTCGGCGACGATAATCGATTGAGCATTCGCAACTTCTGCGGATACCTCTGCGACGACCGCCTTCTTGTCGTCAAGATTGAGACCCACGGTCAACTCCTTTCAAACTCCAGCACCGAAAAGTCGGCACTGGCGATACGGCGACCTTCATTCAAGAATCGAAATTCCCGCGTTCGGGTAACGCCATCTGCGCAGGCCACCGCAACGATCACCTGTTACGGCACTTAAGTTCTTGCAAACACCTGCGGTCTTTGACAACCCACCGCCTCCATCCAGGCAGGCAACGGCCCAAAGTTCCTTATGCTGCCTGTGCGAAGAGGCTGGCCTGATCGACGCGAATACCAGCACCCATGGTCGAGGACACGGATACTTTCTTCAGATATTGGCCCTTCGCTGCCGCCGGCTTGGCCTTGTTGAGCGCCTCGACTAGCGCAGCCATGTTCTGCTGCAACTGTTCGACAGTGAACGAAGCGCGGCCGATCGTGCACTGGATAATGCCGGCCTTGTCGGTACGGTACTGCACCTGGCCCGCCTTGGCGTTCTTCACGGCTGTGGTCACGTCCATCGTCACCGTGCCCACCTTCGGGTTCGGCATCAGACCGCGGGGCCCAAGGATCTGACCCAACTGACCGACTACTTTCATGGCATCCGGAGTAGCAATACACATATCGAAATCGATCGTGCCACCCTTGACGCTCGCTGCCAGATCGTCAAAACCGACGACATCGGCACCGGCGGCCTTGGCCTCTTCCGCCTTGGCACCCTGAGCAAAGACGGCGACGCGCACCGACTTGCCGGTCCCCGCAGGCAAAACCACGGATCCACGCACGATTTGGTCGGATTTCTTCGCATCCACACCCAGATTCACCGCGACATCAATGGATTCATTAAACTTGGCGGTCGCGTTTCCTTTGACGAGTTCAAGAGCCTCGGTCAGGGGATAGCTCTTGTTGCGGTCAACTTTGGCGCGGACCGCTATGACGCGCTTGGAATGCTTTGCCATGTCAGTGTCCTTCCACGGTAATGCCCATACTGCGGGCGCTGCCGGCAATGGTACGAACGGCGGCATCCATGTCGGCAGCCGTCAGATCCTTCATCTTGGTCTTGGCAATTTCCTCGGCCTGGGCGCGAGTGATTTTGCCAACCTTGTCGGTATGCGGCTTCGGCGAGCCTTTCTGGATACCGGCCGCCTTCTTGATCAGCACGGTCGCCGGCGGCGTCTTCATGATGAAGGTGAAGGACTTGTCAGCGAAGGCCGTGATCACCACGGGAATCGGCAGACCCGGTTCGAGACCCTGAGTCTGGGCATTGAAGGCCTTGCAAAATTCCATGATATTGAGGCCACGCTGACCGAGCGCAGGGCCGATCGGAGGCGAAGGGTTCGCCTTTCCGGCCGGCACTTGCAGCTTGACGTAGCCGACGATTTTCTTTGCCATGTTCTAACTCCTGATTGAGTGGTAACGCGCTTTCGCTTGCACTACTCACGCTCCTCTTGCCGCGGATGAGGCGCCCCGCTGCGATGCGCTTGAATCTGTCAGGCCTTCTCGACCTGGGCGAACTCGAGTTCCACCGGCGTTGCCCGACCGAAAATGGTCACGGATACGCGCAGACGGCTCTTGTCGTAATTAACTTCTTCCACAGTGCCATTGAAATCGGTGAAGGGACCATCCTTGACACGCACCATTTCGCCAGTTTCGAACAGCACCTTGGGACGCGGCTTCTCGACGCCTTCCTGCATCTGCTGCATGATCTTCTCGACCTCCTTTTCGGAGATCGGCGTCGGCTTGGTCGCCGTGCCACCCACAAAACCAGTCACCTTCGGTGTGCTCTTCACGAGGTGCCAGCTATCGTCGCCCATGTCCATTTCGACCAGCACATAACCGGGAAAGAACTTGCGCTCGGAGATGCTCTTCTGGCCGCTCCTCATTTCAACGACTTCCTCGACGGGCACCAAAATCTGACCGAACTTGTCCTGCATCCCGGCGCGAGTGATCCGCTCAATCAAAGCACGCTGCACCGATTTTTCAAAGCCCGAATAGGCGTGCACCACGTACCAGCGTTTTGTCATGACTTTTTCCACCCCAGTACCAGATCGTAAAGCACCCACTCCAGGCTCTTGTCTGTCACCCACAGCACGATGGCCATGACAAGAACAAACGCAAATACGACACCCGTCGTCTGCATGGTTTCCTTGCGCGAAGGCCAGACCACCTTCTTAGCTTCGGTAATCGACTCCCTGCCAAGCTGAACAAAGTTTTGCCCCGGTTCGGTAACCCACGCCACTGCAGCGCCAGCAGCCAAGCCGAACAACACGGCCAGCACACGCAACACCAGCGCCTGTTCGGAAAGCAGGTAAAAGCCCGCGAGGCCTGCCACGACCAGCAGCAATGCAAACGCGAACTTCAATTTATCGGCCATTTCAGTGTTTGCCCGTTCTCATCAAGTTTGGTGGCAGGGGCAGAGGGAATCGAACCCCCAACCTGCGGTTTTGGAGACCGCCGCTCTGCCAATTGAGCTATACCCCTGCGGTAAAGACTTCAAGGGGCGGCACCCCGAAAGGTACCGCCCCGACTGTTTGAACCGCTCCTTACTCGACGATTTTTGCGACGACGCCGGCGCCGACGGTACGGCCACCTTCGCGGATGGCGAAGCGCAGTCCGTCTTCCATCGCGATCGGCGCAATCAGCTTCACCGTCATCTGCACGTTGTCACCCGGCATCACCATCTCGATCCCCGCCGGCAGTTCGCACGCCCCGGTCACGTCCGTCGTCCGAAAGTAGAACTGCGGACGGTAGCCGTTGAAGAACGGGGTATGACGGCCACCTTCGTCCTTCGACAGAACATAGACTTCGGCGACGAAATGAGTGTGCGGGGTGATGGAGCCCGGCTTGGCCAGCACCTGACCACGCTCAACTTCTTCACGCTTGGTACCGCGCAGCAGCACGCCGACGTTGTCGCCCGCCTGCCCCTGGTCGAGCAGCTTGCGGAACATTTCGACACCGGTACAGGTGGTCTTGACGGTGGGACGGATACCGACGATTTCAATTTCTTCGCCAACCTTGACGACGCCACGCTCAACCCGACCGGTCACGACAGTGCCGCGACCTGAGATGGAGAAGACGTCTTCGATGGGCATCAGGAAGGGTTTGTCGATGGCGCGCTCGGGGGTGGGAATGTAGCTATCCAGCGCTTCCGCCAACTGAAGAATGGCCAACTCGCCGAGTTCGCCTTTGTCGCCTTCCATGGCCTTCAGGGCGGAACCCTTGACGATCGGGATGTCGTCGCCCGGAAAGTCGTACTTGCTGAGCAGTTCGCGCACTTCCATTTCGACGAGTTCGAGCAGTTCGGCATCGTCCACCATGTCGCACTTGTTCATGAAGACGATGATAAAGGGGACACCGACCTGACGGGCCAGCAGGATGTGTTCACGAGTCTGCGGCATCGGGCCGTCAGCGGCCGAAACCACCAAGATCGCACCGTCCATCTGGGCAGCACCCGTGATCATGTTCTTGACGTAGTCAGCATGCCCCGGACAGTCAACGTGCGCATAGTGACGGTTTGCCGTCTCGTATTCAACGTGCGCCGTGTTGATGGTGATGCCCCGCGCCTTCTCTTCCGGCGCTGCATCAATCTGGTCGTAGGCCTTCGCCTCCCCACCAAACTTCGCCGACAGCACCGATGTGATCGCCGCCGTCAACGTCGTCTTGCCATGATCCACGTGCCCAATCGTCCCCACATTCACATGCGGCTTCGTTCGCTCAAATTTGCCTTTTGCCATGATCGGTTACCCCAACAAGTCCGGTCCGAGAATATTGGTGGTGCCCATGGGCAGGATTGAACTGCCGACCTCTCCCTTACCAAGGGAGTGCTCTACCACTGAGCTACATGGGCGCTAAAAACATAAAAACAGACACTGCAACTACCATCTCGTTTCAAAACAGCTGCAAGGCATGGAGCGGGCGACGAGGTTCGAACTCGCGACATCTTGCTTGGAAGGCAAGTGCTCTACCATCTGAGCTACACCCGCTTTCGATCCCTGATACACCCAAACCAACCCACCCAAGAACGGCTTCGGGCAGGCCTTGCAGCATTTTGGTGGAGGGGGAAGGATTCGAACCTTCGAAGGCTGAGCCGTCAGATTTACAGTCTGATCCCTTTGACCGCTCGGGAACCCCTCCAGCGAAACGTGGCATTATGCAGGATTCAGGGTCAGGTTGTCAATGCAGTTCGAAACTTAACGGAGATTATGGGCATCCGGGCCGGTGCATTGGCAGCGTAGAATCCGCACCATGAACACGCATGCCCGCTTGCCCGATGCACTGGCAGACGCCCTGGCCGGACGTTTCGGTGAGCGTTTTTCGACCAATCCGGCGATCTGCACCCATCACGGTCAGGACGAGTCTTCCCTGCCTGCGCCCCCCCCGGATGGCGTTGTTTTTGCCCAATCCACCGAGGAGGTCAGTGCAACCGTAGCCTTGTGCAGAGCCCACCGGGTGCCGGTAATTGCCTTCGGCACCGGTACGTCGCTTGAAGGACAATTGCATGCTGTCAGAGGCGGTATCTGTGTCGATCTTGCCGGCATGAACCGTGTTCTTGCCATCCGTCCGGAAGATCTGGATGCCACAGTCGAAGCCGGGGTCACCCGCAAGCAACTGAATTCCGCCCTGCACGGGTCGGGGCTGTTTTTCCCCATCGACCCCGGTGCCGACGCCAGCCTTGGAGGCATGGCAGCAACCCGCGCTTCGGGCACCAATGCGGTGCGTTACGGCACCATGCGCGAAAGCGTGCTGGCCATGACAGTCGTGCTGCCCGACGCCCGCATCATCCATACAGGTTCCCGCGCCAAGAAATCTGCCGCCGGGTACGACCTCACACGTCTGTTCGTCGGCAGCGAAGGTACGCTTGGGATCACCACAGAATTGACCGTGCGACTGCACCCCCTGCCCGAAGCGATCGGGTCGGCATTCTGCGCCTTCCCCTCCATCGCCGCCGCCGTCGATACTGTTATCCAGACCATTCAGCTTGGCTTACCTGTCGCCCGCATTGAACTATTGGACAGTTTGTCGGTGCAGGCCATCAATCGCCACAGCAAAACCAGCCTGCGCGATACGCCGACGCTGTTTTTCGAACTACACGGTTCGCCGGCCAGTGTGGCGGAACAAACCGAGGTGCTGCAAGGCATCGCCGCCGAACACGGCGGGATGGACTTCGAATGGGCGAACCAGCCGGAGGACCGCTCGCGCCTCTGGCAGGCCCGACATGACGCCTATTACGCCTGCCTCGGCTTGATGCCGGGCGCCCGGTCGATCACCACCGACGTGTGCGTGCCCATCTCACGCCTGGCCGACTGTATCGCGGCGACCCTTGCCGACCTCGAACAGACTGGGCTGACCGCCCCCCTGCTGGGCCATGTTGGCGACGGCAACTTCCATATGCTCCTGCTGGTGCATCCCGACGACGCGGCCATGACCGAGCGCGCGTACGACTTCGCCAAGCGACTGGCTGAGCGGGCCATTGCGATGGATGGCACCTGCACCGGAGAACACGGCATCGGCCGCGGCAAACGCCGGTACATGGCGCTGGAACACGGGGAAGGCGCTCTGGATGTGATGCGCATCATCAAGCACGCCATCGACCCCGAAAACCTGATGAATCCGGGCAAGATCCTGCCCGACTGACCTCTCGATGCCTGCCTCCTCGCCGGCAACCTACTCCTTCCGGGCTGCCGCACTCGCGCAACTTGGCGGATTGATGGGGATCCTCACGCTAATTGTCGTACTGGTCCAACTGGGGCAGATTGATCCGCGCCCCGTCGCCCGGCTCCTCGCCCTCCTGCAAGGCGGCATCGCCGCCACGGTCGCGCTGCGGCAGCACGCCCCACCCTGGTGGCTAGGCATCCACCTCGCGTTCGTTCCCTTGGTCGTCTTTGCCCAGGACCTCGACATCGCCCCGGGTTGGTTCCTGGCACTTTTCCTGCTCCTGCTGACGACCTTCTGGAGGACGGACAAAAGCCGCGTGCCACTCTACCTGACCAATCGGGCCACGGCAACCGCTCTGCTCGAACTGCTGCCGCCGGGTTTTCATCAGGTCATTGATCTCGGCTGCGGTGACGGTGGCCTCCTGCGCCGCCTGGCCCTGGCGCGTCCCGATTGCCGCTTCGTTGGCATCGAACACGCCCCGCTGACCTGGCTGGTGGCGCATCTGAGCACGCTGAGCCTGGATAATGTCAGCATTCGGCGCGGCGACTTCTGGACCGAGCCGCTGGGCGGCTACCACCTCGTCTATGCCTTCCTGTCCACCGCCCCGATGCCGCAGCTCTGGGAAAAACTGAAGCAGGAAATGGCACCGGAAGCCCGGTTTGTCAGCAACAGCTTCGCTGTTCCGGACATCGAGCCAACTCAGGAAATCGCCGTTGCCGACCGGCGCGGTACCCGGCTTTACCTCTACACGCTGCCACCGGCGCGATAAAGCCGGCGATTCCGTCGCATTTCCAGACATAGCCTGCGTTGCGGATCAAGAATAATCCTGATCCAGACGCGCAACGGTTTGCATGCGCAGGAGACAACATGGCAGACATCATCTGTGTAATCGGCAACAAGGGGGGCACGGGCAAGACGACCCTGTCGCATATGCTCTGCCAGGGCATGGGCCTGCTCGGCCAGCGTTCGGTCTGCGTGCTGACCGACACCCACCGCGAACCGCTCGACCCGAGCGGCCGACGCTATCTGCTCGCCGACGCCCGTTCGCGCGAGGCACTGGTGAAAGTGGTCGACAAGGTGCGCGGCCTGAAGGCCTGGCTCGGCATCATCGATGGCGGGGGCAACCGCACGGAAATGGATCGTCGCCTCTATGGTGTCGCCGATCTGGTGCTGTTGCCCTTCCGCGACTCGCACGAAGACATCCGCACCGTCATCCGCGATCTGGAGATGTTCCCGCGCGCCTACGCGATCCCGACCCAATGGCCGACCAATGCCTGGCAGCGCGAGGCGGCGGAAAAAACGGTGGGCGAACTGCTGGCTCCCTATCACGACCGCATCCTCGATCCCGTCTTCAGCCTGTCTGGCAGCAAGATACTGTTGCAGAAGAACATGCCGGAGGGCCTGCCGACGCCACTGGCTAATGCCTGCCGCGCTGCCGCGCATCAGGTGGTTGATCTGCTTCAGCTGCCGCTAGATAACGAGGACCCACTGCCCGGCATCGGCAACCGCATCGCCAATCCACCGCCACCGCAGGTGCAGATGGCGCAGTTGGCCGTCGCTGCCTGATCCTGCCTATTTCCTGCCCTGCGCCACGAGCAGGGCCTGTGAGCGATTGCTCGCCCCAAGCGCCTTGAAAATTGAGGAGATGTGGTTCTTTACCGTTCCCTCAGTAACCTCCAGCAGCTTGGATATATCCCGGTTGGTTTTACCCTCGGCCAGCACTTCGCGCAAGGCGCCGAGCAATATGTCGGTGGGACTGGACTTAGAAACGAACCCCGCAGCGCCAAGGCGAATCGCTTTCAACACTGTATCGGCATCGTCCAGCACAGAAAGAATCACCACTGGCAAATGTGGAAAGCGCTGGCGCAGGAAGCCCAGAAACGCCAGGCTGCCAGTCCACGGCAACATTAGTTCGAGCAGCACCAGGTCAAAATCGCCGGTAGCCAGCAGCAACCCTTCCCGAACCAGTGCATGATCCTCGATCACCAGAATACACATCTGCAATTCCCTCGTTGAAGTCCGGTTATCATAGAGCCCCCCCCTTCCTGTCGAGAGCCAGCCATGACAAACGAAACCACGAACGATCCGCTGGACTTCCTCAAGAACATGTGGGGGAACATGGGGTTCTCGATCCCGGGCATGGTGGCCCCTACCGTCGATACCGACGAATTATCGAAGCGTATCGCCGACCTGAAGGCGGTCGAGGGCTGGCTGAAGTCGAACCTCAGCCTGTTGCAGATGACGATTCAGGGTCTGGAGATGCAGCGTACCACGCTCAATACCCTGCAACAGATGAGCCAAGCCGCTCAGAATACCCAGAGCGGCGATGCGGCCACCACCAATCCGTTCCTCAACCCGGCAGCCTGGGGAATACCCTGGAACATGATGGCAAATGCCGTCCCGCCAGCGCCGACTTCTTCAACGGACGCGGCAAGCCCGGCCGGACAGGCAGCCTCAACCGGCGAGGCTGGCAAGCCAGATCGGTAGCGTTACCATCCCCAGCAGCGTACTGGCGGAAATCAGCCAGGCCACGCGGGGCCCGTCGCCCCCCATGCGCTGGGCCAGGATGTAGGCCGACGATGCGGTCGGCAAGGCAGCGAAGGCCATCGCAACATCGAAGTGAATGCCCTCCAGACCGATCAGGCGGGCAGCGATCAGCGCAATCAGCGGCATTGCCAGCAACTTGATCGCCAGGAAATAGCCTGCTGCCACGCGTCCCGACTCTCCCAATGTTCCCCTCAGCTTGAGTGCCGCGCCAACGGCCAGCAGACCCAGGGCAATGGCCGCTTCGCCCAGACGACCGAGAAACTGTCCCATGGGGGCCGGCACAGCCAGACCGGCAAGGTTCCATAGCAGCGCAATCATGGTCGACAGGAACAACGGGTTGCGCGCCAGTTCACGCCAGATCGAGGTGCTACCGTGCCGCGCCAGCATCCACACGGCAGCCAGGTTGGCAAAAGGCACCATGCCGCCGGCCAGGATGCCCATCGCCGCCAGGCCCGCCGCACCATGAAGTTTGGCGGCAACCGCCAGCCCGACGTAGCTGTTGTAACGGAAGCTGCACTGAAACTGCGAGGCGTATGAGATCGGCGTGAGCTTCAGGAGCGGCCGCGCCAGCAGGGCCAGCAACATCGCCCCGGCCATCGCGATGGCTCCGACGCCGATCAGCGGCACGGCGGCGAAGGAGATCGGCGTCTTGGTGATCGCATTGAACAGCAGCGCCGGGAACAGCACGAAATACACCAGTTTCTCCAGCCCGGTCCAGAAATGATCCCCCAGCGACATCCAGCGCCGCAGGGCGTAGCCGAGCAGGATCAGCGCAAAATCCGGGAAGAGCGCCAGCGCGGTTTGCATTGGGGGTCAGATCACGCCCTGCGCGACGAACTGCTTGATTTCGGCGTCGGTATAGCCGGCCTCGCGCAGGATCGCCGTGCTGTCGGCGCCGACTTTCGGTGCCGGCCGATTTACCGCAAAATCGCAACCCGACAGCTTCAGCGGCGGCGCGAACTGAGTCAGCCCATCGGCTTCGAACAGCATGCCGCGCGCCTTGAGTTGGGGATGCTGCATCGCCTCCTCGAAACGCAACACCGGCGTCACGCCGCAATCCACTTTTTCGAACACAGCCGACCAATGTGCGAGCGGCTGGCTGGCGAACAAGGCTTCGAGGGCCTGTCGCGTGCGGGTGCCATCTTCGCCGCGCGCCAATCCATGCGGCTTGAGTTCCGGACGGCCGAGCGCGTCGCACATCACTTGCCAGAACTTCGGTTCGAGCGCCCCGACCGCCAGCGAACCGCCATCCGCCGTGCGATAGAGGCCATAGGCCGGCAGGCCGCCGTTGAGGTCGTCCGTACCGCGCGGCAACGTCTCGCCCCGCGTCAGCACCGACAGCAGGGCCGTGTAGGCGTGGACGAAAGTCGCATCGGTCATCGACACATCGACATAGCGGCCTTCGCCGCTGGCCCTGGCGCCGAGCACGGCGGCGAGAATGCCCAGCGCGGCCGTCAGCGCACCGCCGAGCAGGTCGCCGACCTGCAGGTTCGGGATCGCCGGAGCCTCGCCCGCGTTGCCAATCTGGTCAAGCACGCCAGAGGTGGCGATGTAGTTGAGGTCGTGGCCGGCGCGGTCGCGCCACGGACCGTCCTGGCCGTAGCCGGTGATGGCGCAATAGACGATGCGCGGGTTGATCGCCTGCACGGCCGCATAACCGACGCCGAGCTTGTCGACCACGCCGGGCCGGAAGCTCTCGACGATCACGTCCGCCTCGCGCGCCAGGCGCAGGAACACCGCCACCCCGGCCGCCTGCTTGAGGTCGAGGCGCATGCCGCGCTTGTTCCTGTTGACCAGCCGGAAAAAGTAGCTGTCCTCGCCGGGCGCCGCCCCGGCGCTCATGCTGCGGGCGTAGTCGCCAACGCCGGTATCCTCGATCTTGATCACTTCGGCACCGAGATCGGCCAGGTGCAGGGTGCACACCGGGCCGGGCAGGAGGCGCGTCAGGTCGAGGATGCGCAGGCCGGCGAGGGGAAGCGGGTAAGCGGCGGGAGTAGTCATGATGATCGGCCAATGAAAATGAAGGGCGAAGTGTAACGCGCCACCCTTCGGCCAAACTCGCGGCGAAAGGGCGCTTTATTCGGCACACGTCCGAAACGGACCAGGCGCTAAGGTAGCGTCGTCCAGCCCCATCACGCGACGGCTTTCATATTGGTGGCATCATGCGCTCGAAAAGACTTCATCTGCCGGTTCTCTGTATCGTCACACTATTGGGCGGCTGTGCCCTGTTTACGCTCCCACCTCCGCCAGCGCCGCCGCCTCCCCCACCACCACCGGTCAAGGTCACCGCCATCGGCCACGGCACGCTCAATAACGCGCATTACGGCCAGTACAACCCGTCGCAGCAGAAGCTGCTGGCAATGCGCGCGGCCAAGCTGGATGCCTACCGCAGCCTCGCCGAACAGGTCTATGGCTTCCGGCTGACCGGCTCAACGACGATCAGCGCTTTTGCCAGCCAGCGCGACTACGTACGCGTCCAGGTCGATGCCTACGTGCGCGGCGCCCGCGTGGTCGAGGTCAAGCAACTGCCCGATGGCAGCTACGAAGCGAAAGTCGAAGCGGAATTGCCGGCCGACATCCACCAGTGCCTGGTGCGCGGCGACTGCCCGCAGCCACCCAAGCCTTCCGCCGACTGCGCCGATGGCAGCTGCACGCCCACCACGCCAACCCCGCCGGCCTGCACCGGCACCGGCTGCGCCCAGGCTAGCGGCGCCAGCCTGGGCTGGAGCGCCAACCCTTGAACCTGCGCTGGCCGACCGGTCTGCTGGCAGCATTGTGCTGCTCGGCGGCACTGGCCCTCGACGTGGTGGTCGATGCCGACGCACCGATCATCAACGACGACCTGACACTGGCACGCCAGACGGCCCTGCGCCGCGCCATGGCGAATGCCGTCGAACAGGAAGCCAGCTTCCTGCAATCATCAACCCTCGCCACGCCCGCCGGCAGCGAAACACGCACCACCCTGACCCCGCAAGGCCGAGCTCTGAGCGCCCGTATCCTCTCGGAACACGTCGAGCGCAACCGATTGGGCCTGACCGCCGAAGTCACGCTGGATGAAGCCGGCAAGCCGGCCACCTGCGGCGCGCGGCCGCTGCGCAAGCTGGTGGTGACGGCCTTCCCGCTGCTGTACCCGGAACAGATCGGCTACGGCCAGTTCATGGGCTGGCCGCAAATGACCGGCGAGGAACTGACGCGCCTGCTCAACGGCCGCGGCAAGCTGCTCTCGGCCGCGATGACGGAACGCTTCCCCTTCGCCTCGGCCGACGCGGCGCCAGAGGTCGAACGCAAGAATGGCACTTCCCTCGTGCTGCATTGGGCTGGTCAGCAGCGGGCGCAATACGTACTCGCCGGCATCTTCCGCGATTTCGGCGTTTCCAGGCAGGCACTGGTGATCCCGGAACGGCAGATGATCGTCGAGGCCTATCTTTACGACGGCATCAGCGGCGATCTCGTCGCCCGCCGCGAGTTCTCAAAATCGCTGAATTTCAGCTGGCAGGTGCCCAAAACCCTGACGCCCGGCGCGAAGAGTTTCAGCACCACCCGGCTCGGCGAGGCCTACTACAGCCTGCTCGACGAACTGGTGCGCTGGGCCGAAGGCAGCCTGGACTGCCTGCCGTTCTCGACGCGGGTGATCCGCGTCGACGGTCGCAAGATCATGATCGATACCGGCAGCGACAGCGGCATCGAACCGGGCGCCGAACTAGTGTTGACCCAGGCGGCACCCACCACGACCACTACGGCCGGTGATTCACTGCCCGGCGAACGTTCGGCCATTGCCGGCGTCATGGTCCGGCAGGTGTATCCCCGTTACAGCGTGGCGGAAATCACTGCCCGCAAGAATGCGCCGGTCGTCAAGGTCGGCGACATCCTCTACGGCCTCTGAATTGTAAGCGCAGGTAAAAGTCGGCGCTGGCGGGACGGCGACTTTGAGCGTTCAGCTACAATTTCCCGATGACACTGCGTCGCCCTTTCCTGATTCTTGGCTTGTTTGCCCTCATCGCCGTCGGCGGCTATGGCGGCTACCGCACTTTCGGCCCTGCCGCCGGCGAGCCGGAATACAAGTTCGCCAAGGTCGAGCGCGGCCCGATCACCGCGACCATCGCCGCCACCGGCACCCTCAACCCGGTCGTCTCGGTACAGGTCAGCTCGCAGATCTCGGGGCAGATCCGCGAGATCCTGGTCGATTTCAACAGCGTGGTGAAGGCCGGCCAATTGATCGCCCAGATCGCGCCGGAAACCTACGAACACAAGGTTCGCCAGGCCGAGGCCGACCTCGAAGCCGCCCGTGCCACCGTCGCCGTGCAGCAGGCCGAGATCTACCGCGCCCAGGTCAACCTCGCCGATGCCGAGCGCGACTTCGCCCGCAAGAAAACCCTGGTCGAGAAGAACTTCATTTCCCCCGCCGAACTGGACAAGGTGAAAACCACGCTCGATGCAACCCGCGCCCAGCTACGCGTGGTCGAGGCGCAAGCCCGCAATAGCGACGCCCTCGTCAAGCAACGCGCCGCGCAATTGGGGCAGGCCAAGGTCGACCTCGGCCGCACGGAACTGCGCGCGCCGGTCGACGGCATCGTCATCAAGCGCAGCGTCGAGCCGGGCCAGACCGTGGCGGCCAGCCTGCAGGCACCGGAGATGTTCATCATCGCCCGCAACCTCTCCGACATGCAGGTCGAAACCGCCATCGACGAGGCCGATGTCGGCCGCCTGCAGGTCGGGCAGGAAGCCGCTTTTACGGTGGATGCCTTCCCCGGCAAGCGCTTCAAGGGCGAAGTCAAGCAGGTGCGCAAGTCGGCAACGGTCGTCTCGAACGTGGTGAGCTACACGGTGGTGATTTCCGCCGCCAACCCCGACCTGATCCTGCTGCCGGGCATGACGGCCAACGTACGCATCACGACAGCGCAGAAGGACAGCGTACTGAAGGTGGCCAATGCCGCGCTGCGTTTCCGCCCGGCCAGCGCAGGCGATGAAAAATCGGCGCTGGCGGGACGGCAACCCGGTGCGGGCGGCGGCAAGGGGCGTGGCGCCGCCGGCACCGGCAAGCTATGGGTGATTGGCAGCGACGGCAAGCCCAGCCCGGTCGAAGTCAAGACCGGACTCAACGACGGCAACCAGACCGAACTGCCCGACACCGATCTGGCCGAGGGCCGTGAAGTCATCGTCGGCACGGTTGCAACGGCCGACAAGGCCAAGCCGGCGGCGGGGCCGCGCCCGTTCTGATTGGCGATGGCGGACACGCTGATTCGCGTCACCGACCTGACGAAAGACTACCGGCTCGGCGATACCCATGTCCTCGCCCTGCGCGGGGTGTCGCTGGAGATCGAACGCGGTAGTTTCGTCGCCGTGATGGGTCCGTCCGGATCGGGCAAATCCACCTTCATGAACCTGCTCGGCTGCCTCGACCAGCCGAGCGCCGGACACTTGTGGCTGGACGGCGAGGAAGTGTCGCAACTGTCCGACGACGCACTCGCCGCACTGCGCAACCGCCGCATCGGCTTCGTCTTCCAGCACTTCAACCTGCTGGCGCGTACCTCGGCGCTCGACAATGTCGCCCTGCCGCTGCTCTACCGAGGCCTGACCGCGAGCGAGCGACACGCCAAGTCGGAGCAGCGCCTGCACCAGGTGGGACTGGCCGAACGCATGGATCACCACCCGGCGCAACTTTCCGGCGGGCAGCAGCAGCGCGTCGCCATCGCCCGGGCGCTGGTCGGCGATCCGGCATTGGTCCTTGCCGACGAACCGACCGGCGCGCTCGATTCGCGCACCGGCATCGAAATCATGGCGCTGTTGCAGCAACTCAACCGCGAGGGCATCACCATCGTGCTGGTGACCCATGAGCACGATATCGCCGCCTACGCCGACCGCATCATCCAGTTTCGCGACGGTCGCGTGGTCGATGACCAGAGCAACGAACGCCGTGATGCGGGAGCCGACTTTTCCGCACTGCCCGTCCTGACATGAATTTCACCGCCACGCTGGCCATCGCCCTCAAGGCCCTGCGCGTGAACAAGCTGCGCTCGGCGCTCACCATGCTGGGCATCATCATCGGCGTCGCCGCGGTCATCGTCATGATCGCCGTCGGCGGCGGCGCACGTGCGCAGGTGGAGTCGCAGATCAAGAACCTCGGCGCCAACCTGATGATGGTGTTTTCGGCTTCGCCGACCTTCACCGGCGCGCGCAGCGCGGCGGGCGCCACCCACACCGTCAGCGAGGACGACGCCTATGCCATCGCCCGCGAACTGCCCGAATACGTTGCCGGCGCCGCGCCGGCGCTGCGCGGCGGTGGCCAGGTGGTGGCGGGCAACAGCAACTGGTCGACCTCGTTCTATGGCGTCACGCCGGATTATTTCGACGTGCGCGAATGGACGCTGGCCGAAGGCCGTTTCTTCGACCAGGCCGAGATCAACGGCGCGGCGAAGGTGGCGATCATCGGCAGGACGGTGGCCACCAACCTGTTCGGCGACGCCAGCCCGCTCGACGAGGCCATCCGCATCCGCACCGTGCCGCTCACGGTGATCGGCGTACTCGCCAGCAAAGGACAAAGCCCCGGCGGCAGCGACCTCGACGACGTGATCCTGATGCCGATCACCACGGCGCGCAACCGCATCCTCGGGGCGACGGCGTTGGCCAAATCGCGTTCGGTCGGCTCAATCCAGATCAAGATCGTCGACGGGACCGACAGCAAGGTGGCCGAAGAGAAGGTACGCGAATTGCTGCGCCAGCGCCATCGCCTGCAAGCCGGGCAGGATGACGATTTCACCCTGCGCAACATGACCGAACTGCTACAGACACGCGAAGAATCGTCGCGTGTCATGGCATTGTTGCTCGCCTCCGTCGCCTCGGTTTCGCTGCTAGTCGGCGGCATCGGCATCATGAACATCATGCTCGTCTCGGTAACGGAACGCACCCGCGAAATTGGTTTACGGCGAGCGGTCGGCGCCCGCGCGCGCGACATCCTGCAACAGTTCCTGATCGAGGCGATCACCCTGTCGCTGATCGGTGGCCTCGTCGGCGTGCTGCTCGGTACCGGCGGCGCACAACTGATCGGTGAACTGGCCGGCTGGCCGATCGAACTATCCCTCTCTGCCACGCTGCTGGCGGTGAGCTTCGCTGCGGTGATCGGCATTTTCTTCGGCTATTACCCCGCCCGCAAGGCGGCGCGCATGTCGCCCATCGAAGCGCTGCGTCACGAATAACCCTGCTTGCAGCGGCTGTAATAATTATTCGGGGGGTGGGCGCCTAGAATCACTCGCCCAAGACTATCCTTGACAATATGGCTCAAGAAATCGAACTGAAGCTGGCGCTCGCCGAACGTGACCAACGAAACTTCCTACGCCACCCGCTCCTCAAACAGGCAATCAGGCGGCAGAATTTCCGGCTGGTCAATCTTTACTACGACACGCCAGCACTCGAATTGCGGGCACGCGGCATCGGCCTGCGCCTGCGCGCGCAGGGCAAGGTCTGGTTGCAGACGGTCAAGTGTGCCGGCAAGGGAATGGGGGGCCTGTCGGCCCGGCCGGAGTGGGAAACACCCTATGTCGGCCACTTCGATTTCAGTGCGGTCGATCACACCGAAGTACGCGAGTGGCTGGAGCGTCCCAAGCTCAGGACGCATATCGCCCCGGTCTTCGAAACCAGCTTCCGGCGTATCACCTGGCGGCTCGAACCGGCACCCGGAACACACATCGCCCTGATGCTCGACCGCGGCTGGATTGCCGCCGGTGGCCGCCGCCAGGCCATCTCCGAAGTCGAGATCGAACTGATCGAAGGCGACGAATCCCATCTCTTGAACATGGCGCTCACCCTCGCCGAGCGTATCCCGCTGGTACCCGACCCCGCATCGAAGGCCGAGCGCGGCTACCGGCTGTTCAAGCAGGTTCCGCTACAGCCAGTCAAGGCGGTACCCATTCAATTCGCGGCGGACGATACTCCGGTGGCGGCTTTCCGCCAGATCGGGCTGGCCTGCCTCGAACACCTGCAACAGAACCATGCCGGTGCGATGGCACGCGATGATCCCGAATATATCCACCAGATGCGCGTCGCCACGCGGCGCCTGCGCGCTGCCTTGCGGTTATTCGGTCCCCTGCTGCCGCCGGGTTTCACCGAACCGCTGCTGCCGCCCCTGCGCGACCTGATGCTGGTACTCGGCCGGGCCCGCAACCTGGACGTCCTGCTCGCCGAAATCGCCGATCCGGTGCTACAGGCACTGCCCGACGAACCCCGACTGGCGGCAC
Organism: Rhodocyclaceae bacterium; assembly: GCA_013426785.1. Taxonomy (GTDB): domain Bacteria; phylum Pseudomonadota; class Gammaproteobacteria; order Burkholderiales; family Rhodocyclaceae; genus Sulfuricystis. The sequence goes on from JACDZI010000004.1 coordinate 44,981, forward strand.
TGGTGGGCATCATCACGGAACGCGGTTTCGACATGCGGCAGCAGGCGCTGCGCCAGCTTCAGTCGGCCGAATATGGATGTGGCATCCTGCGGATCCTCGGCATTCTGTACGGCCTGAAAGTCGGTGCTGGCGAGACGGCAGAGGCGGGTCCGACAGTAATCGATTTCGCCGAAAACCGACTGCGCCGTCTGCGCAAGAAGGTGCGCGCCCTCGCAGCACATGCGCGCGTAGACGACCCGCCCTCGCTACACGCCCTGCGTATCGGCATCAAGCGCCTACGCTACGCGCTGGAATTCTTTGCCCCGCTCGCTTCGCCCAAGGCGATGCGGCGCATGCTTGATCAACTGGTCAGCCTGCAGGACACCCTCGGACAGATCAACGACCTCGCCAACGCCGGCGAACTGCTGATGAGTTGTGCCGAGGATGATCCGCGCCTGCGCGAGGCCGTCACCCTCATCGGCGGCTGGCACGGGCCGCGTCACCAGGCGCTGCTGTCTGCGGTTCCGGTGGGACTGAAACATCTCGGTAATCTTCGCCTGCCAAAATTCAGGGCTTGACTGATTCAGGGAGCCCCGCAATGGATCTGATTCTCTGGCGCCACGCCGAAGCCGAGGAAGGCACTGCCGGCCTGCCGGATAGCAAGCGGCGTCTCACCCCGCGCGGCGACAAGCAGGCGCACGACATAGCCAAGTGGCTGCGCTCCCGCCTGCCGAAAAAGCTGAAGATCATCGTCAGCCCGGCGATCCGCACCCAGCAGACCGCCCATGCGCTGGCGCTGCCTTTCGAAGTCGAGCCGAAGATCGCCATCGGCGCGGATGCGGCCGACCTGATCGGCGCCGCCGACTGGCCCAGCCATGCCGGCGCCGTGCTGCTGGTTGGCCATCAACCCTCGCTCGGCCGGCTGGCGGCTCTGCTGCTGTCTGGCAGCGAAGCCGACTGGAGTGTCAAGAAGGGCGGCGTCTGGTGGTTTTCCCGGCGCAACCGCGAAGGAAGCGACCAGACGGTGCTGCGCGCGGTGATGAACCCGGAAATGCTGCGCTGAGGCTAGGGTAAGATTGTGGGCCACCCCGTGGCCCCGTCATGTCCATCGCCAGCACCTTCGCCCTCGTCCCGAACCTGCTCCGTCATCGTTACCTGCTGGGCCAACTGGTCAAGCGGGATGTGTTATTGCGCTATCGAGGCGCGATGTTCGGCGTGCTGTGGATGTTCCTGAGCCCACTCCTGATGCTGGCGATCTTCGCCCTCGTCTTCGGCCACATCTTCCAGGCGCGCTGGCCGCTGCAACCGGAAGGGATGCCATTCTGGCTGATGCTGTACTCTGGCTTGATCGTCTTCAACCTCTTTGCCGAAACCGTCTCGCGCGCCCCGACCACCGTGCGCGGCTACCCCAGCTACGTCAAAAAGATCATCTTTCCAGTGGAGATCCTGCCACTGGTACCGCTCGGCACCGGGCTGGTGCATGCCGCTTTCAATCTGCTGATCCTCGCTGCCGCGCTCGCCTGGTTCGGCCACCTCACCCCCGGCATCCTGTTGTTTCCGTTGTTGATCCTGCCGGCCTTGCTGCTGGCCATGGGACTGGCGTGGTTCATCGCCGCCTGGGGCGTGTTCATCAAGGACATGGCACAGCTCGTACCGCTGTTCGTGCAGATGCTGCTGTTCCTGTCGCCGGTGTTCTATCCGGTCAGCGCCGTGCCGCCGGTGCTGCACCCGCTTTACGAAGCCAATCCGCTCGGCGTCGTGATCGAGGCCAGTCGTGCTGCCGTTCTTGGTCAGTCAATTCCCTGGCCAACCTGGACAGGATCGCTGCTCTTCGCCGTCGCCGCGATGCTGCTCGGCCTTGCCTTCTTCAACCATGCCCGCGACGAATTCGCCGATGCCCTCTGACGACATCGCCATCTCGGTCCGCAATGTCACCAAGAACTACCGGCTGTTCGGTCATCCGGGCGACCGCATCAAGCAATTCGCCAGCCTCGGCCTGAAGCAGTACCACCGCGAATTCACAGCGCTTAAGGACGTCTCGTTCGACATTAAGAAAGGAGAAACTGTCGGCATCATCGGCCGCAACGGCTCAGGGAAAAGCACCTTGCTCCAGATCATCTGCGGCATCCTCAAGCCGACTTCGGGTACGGTAAATGTCAATGGTCGAGTCTCCGCCCTGCTAGAGTTGGGTGCAGGCTTCAATCCTGAGTTCACGGGGCGAGAGAACGTCTATTTTCAGGGCGCGATCATGGGCTTCACCAGGCAGCAGATGCATGAACGCTTCGACGCGATTGCGGCCTTCGCCGACATTGGCGAGTTCATCGACCAGCCGGTGCGCACCTATTCGAGCGGGATGTTCGTGCGACTGGCGTTCGCCGTGGCGATCCACGTCGATCCGGAAGTTCTCGTCGTTGATGAAGCCCTGGCTGTGGGAGATATGGCTTTCCAACAGAAGTGCTTTGCGCGTATCCATGACATTCGTTCGCGGGGTGGCAGCATCCTGCTCGTCACCCACGCCCTTGAGCAAGTCGCGCACTTTTGTGATCGTGCCCTGCTGCTCGACAGGGGGCATCTGCTGGCCGCCGCCGACACCACCCGCACGCTGGCCAGCTATCTCGAATTAACGCAACACCCACCCCCGGAGCCCGTCACCCGCATCCACTCGTCAGTTCTCACCAGTACGGATGCCCTCAGCCACCACCCCGCATATAACCCGCAGGAAACCCGTTGGGGCGACCGCGCTGCGACGGTCGACGCTGTGCATCTGTATCAAGATAACCATGAAGATCCACCCACCTACCTGGCCGGACTGGCCATCGAATTAAAACTGTGGGTTCGCTTTCACGCTGACGTAGCAAACCCCGTTTACGGACTGACGATAAAATCCGCAGAAGGCGCACCACTGTTCAGCACCAATTCGCGCCTCCTTAGCCCCCCGGACAGCATTCCCGGACAACAGCGTGGCGATGCCGTCCAACTCTGTTTCTCATTCCATCCCCATCTCGATGCCGGCGAGTACTCCATTTCTCTCGGCGTTGTCAGCGAGACGCCTGCGGGTATCGTGCCCCATGATCGCCGCTATGATGTACTCAGGCTCTCCATTCAACACCCGCTTTCGCCAACCGCAGGCATCGCCATGAAACCGTCTTTCCGCATGCTTGCCCCGGCATGAATGCAGCCTATATTCTCGATCCCACGCGGCGCATCTGGCAGCGCCCTGCCGGGCCTGCCATCGCCTACTCGGATGGCGGCGATGCAGAGGATTACCTGCTCCAAACACTCAGGCAGGCCGGCGATGTTTCCGCAACCTCACGCGAACTCTCTGCCGCAATTCGCGACTGGCCCAGCGCATACCACCTAAGCCCGGTGCGTCACCATCTGCTGCATTTCCTCGCCATCGGCCGGTCGCACCGGGTATTGGAGCTGGGTTGCGGCTGCGGTGCAATGACCCGCTTCCTTGGTGAAAGCTGCGGTTCCGTCGTCGCCGTCGAAGGCAGCCCGCGCCGTGCCGAAATTACTGCCGAACGTTGTCGCGACCTGACCAATGTGAGCATTCATTGCGACAACATTGCGGACTTCGTCTGCACCGAGAAATTCGATTACGTCACCCTGATCGGCGTACTTGAATATGCGCCGCGCTTCGTTCCCGGCAACGATCCCGTGCGCACCATGTTGGAATGCGCCCGTACATTCCTCAAGCCCGCTGGCGTCCTGATTCTCGCCATCGAAAACCAGCTTGGCCTCAAATACCTCAACGGCTGTTCCGAGGATCACCTGGGGGTGCCCTTCTACGGAATCCACGGCCTCTATGGGAAAACCGACCCCGTCACCTTTGGCCGCTTAGCCCTTACCGAAAAACTTCAGCAGGCCGGCTTCCCACACCGGGAATGTTTCTATCCTTTCCCGGATTACAAGTTGCCGCAAGTCATCCTAAGCGCGGTGGCCTGCTCAAGCCCAGATTTCGATGTCGCCAGCCTCCTTGCGGGTATCACAAGCAGCGATCATGGCACCGAAAGCTATAGCGCCTTCTTCGAGCCACTCGCCTGGCGGCCCCTCATCGCCAATGGACTCTTGCCGGAGTTGGCCAACTCCTTTCTCATCGTCGCCAGCCAGCACGAAGATTTTCTGTCAGCTCTCGATCCTGCGGTGCTGGCCAGAACCTACAGCCCGAAACGCCTGCCAAACTTCGCCACCGAGACCGTTTTCCGCCGCGCCGAGAAGGGCCGGATCGTCGTCGGAAAACGCTTGCTCCACCCCACGGAGGGACTAGCCACGCCTTGCTACCATGGCAGCTTGATCCATCAACCGGTACTCGAGACGGAATATATTCCGGGCCGACTTTACAGCACCGAGTTGCAAGAGCTGCTCGCGCGTGGAGGAGATATAACTGCTGCCGCAGCTTGGGCTAAGGACTGGCTCGATCTGCTGCTCGCTCACACAACGAGTGAAAGCGGGCAACGTTTCCTGCCCGGCGACTGGCTGGATGCCATACCGCAAAACTTTGTACGCACCGCCGATGGCTCGCTCCAGCGCATCGATATCGAGTGGCACTGGTCACTGCCGGTACCCTTTTCTTGGCTGGTCATTCGCGGGCTCATCAATACCCTCGCTGTAGCGCCCCCGTCCCGAGCAATAACCGATTTGAGTTTGCACCAGGCGATCAAGGCCATTGTGGCTGACAGCGCCATTGCTCTTACTGATGAGGATTTCCGACAGGTCACCGAATTCGAAGCGGCATTACGTAAGATTGTTTTCGGTGACCCTGCTTTCAAGAAAACCTTCGAACTACTCCTAGCTCGGCCAGTACAACAACTCTCGCTACCATCCAGGCGCGAACAGCTTACACAGCAGATCGACCTCATTGAGAAGGAAATAGCTCGCATCAAGTCCACCGTTTCCTGGCAAGTCACGAAACCCCTACGACTGATCGCTAACTTGCCCTGCCACCTGCGTAAGTTGCTGTCCAGGCATCGGGAAAATGGCTAAGAATTTAGGTTCGTCGTTTCTCGCACGGCTGATCGACTTCTCTCGCGGCAGATCACTGCCGGAACTCCTCGGGAAAGGCTATCGCCTTCTGCGCCGCGAAGGCTATCGGGGCTTGGTGCTGCTTCTATCGGACATTGGGCATGCCGGCATCAGTTATTCACGCTGGGTCCAGAAACACGACACGCTGACGGCGGCAGATCGTACTGCCATTCGCCGACATCTCGAAAGTTTCGAATACACACCTCTCATCTCGATACTAATGCCGGTCTATGATCCGCCGGCAGAATTCTTAGAAAAAGCCATCGCTTCCGTGCGCCGTCAACACTATCCATTTTGGGAGTTGTGCATCGTCGACGACTCATCCACCCTGCAACATGTCCGTACGGTGCTCGAAGCGGTGAAGCGACAGGATGAGCGTATCCGCGTTGTCTTCCGAACAACTAATGGCCATATTTCGGCGGCAAGCAACGATGCACTCGCCATGGCGCGCGGAGACTTCGTCGCGCTGCTCGATCATGATGACGAACTGGCCGAACATGCGCTCTATCACGTTGCGGTAGCACTCAATCAAAACCGCGCTTTAGATCTGTTGTATAGCGACGAGGACAAGATCGACGCCAAGGGCCATCGCTTTGGTCATTATTTCAAGTCCGACTGGAACCCGGATCTTTTTCTTGCACAAAACCTTATTAGTCACCTTGGCGTTTATCGGCGGCGAATCGCCTTGGAGATCGGTGGCTTTCGCGAAGGATTCGAGGGCTCTCAGGATTGGGATTTCGCCCTGCGTTTTATCGATGCGATCCCGGCAACTCACATTCATCACTTACCTCATATCCTCTATCACTGGCGCACCAGTTCGGGGTCGACGGCCGTCTCGATTGACGCTAAGCAGTACGCCGCCTCAGCTGGCCAACTCGCCCTGCAAGAAGCTTGGCAACGCCAAGGGAAGTGTGCTGTTATTGAACCCGTAGCCGCGGGGCATTTCCTCACGCGCCTGTCTTTGCCGAAGCCTCCCCCAAAGGTTACGATCATCGTCTGTACGCGGGATCGTGTAGGCCTCTTGCGTCAATGCATTGAGGGCATTACCACGCAAACGGACTACCTGAATACAGAAATCATGGTCATCGACAATGGCTCCATCGACGCAGTCACTTTGGACTATCTGGAATTGCTCCGTCAAGATGGCCACGCAAGTGTTATCACTTTGCCGGGACCGTTCAACTTCGCCGTACTCAACAACTACGCCGTCAGGCAAGCACAAGGGGAAATCATCTGTCTATTGAATAACGATGTTTTCCCCAAACGATCGGACTGGCTACGCGAAATGGTCTCCCAAGCCTTGCGGCCAGAGATTGGTGCTGTCGGCGCAAAACTTTTTTACCCTGACGGAACGATCCAGCATGCCGGTATTTTCCTTGACGGCGTCGCCGCCGGACATCTGCACCTAGGCTACCCCAGCAAGGCAGCCGGGTATGGCAACCGCGCACGGCTTCCGCAAAACCTTTCCGCCGTCACTGCGGCGTGTCTGGTAATACGCAAAGAGGTCTGGAACGCAGTGGGGGGGATGGATGAATATTTTGCCATTGCCTTTAACGGCGTCGATTTCTGTCTGCGCGTCATGCAGCGGGGCTACCGTAATCTCTGGCTGCCGCAAGCCGAGCTTTATCACTACGAATCCGCCAGCCGAGGCAAAGAAGACACCCCAGAGAAACGCCAACGCTTCGCAGGAGAAATTACTCTCCTACAACAACGCTGGGGCAACCTGCTTGCCAACGATCCCGCATGGAACCCCAATCTAGCTCTCAATGGAGAGCGCATCGGACTGGCATCGCCCCCGCGGGTTACCAAGCCCTGGCTTAACTTCGATGGATAGCCGCTTTTCCATCGCACTGGCCACTTGTAATGGGGAGAAATACCTGGCGGCACTGCTGGACAGCATAGCCAGACAGAAATTGCCTCCCACTGAACTGGTTGCCAGCGACGACGCTTCGGAAGACGGCACCTTGACACTGCTGGAAGCCTTCGCCGCATGCGCGCCCTTTCCGGTATGTGTCCTGCGCCAACCTGAGCGGCTTGGTGTAGTGGGAAACTTCAGCCGCGCCATCGCCGCCTGCGGTGGTGAGATCATTGCACTCGCCGACCAGGACGATGTCTGGCATACCGACAAGTTGGAGAAGCTCGCTACGGCGCTGGCCTCACCTGAAGTCTTGGCAGCCTTTTCCGATGCCGATGTAGTGGATGCTGACCTATCGCCGCTCGGCTACACCATGTGGCAGCGTGTGCGCTTCACCCCATACGAACAGGAACGCATGAGGCAAGGGGAAGCTTTTGAGGTGCTACTCAAGCACCGTATCGTCACCGGTGCGGCGCTCGCATTCAAATCCGAGTTGCGCGATCTGGCCCTGCCAATTCCCGATGGCTGGCCGCACGACGCATGGTTGGCGCAGCTTGCCGCCGCCGAAGCTCGCCTGGTCGCCCTATCAGAATCTCTCGTCGCATATCGCCAACACGAAACCAACGCGGTCGGCGGTCGGCGGCGGACATTTTTTGAGGAAGCACAGGCGGCTTTCGCTGTGGATCGTGCCGCCTGGTATCGCGGGGATCTGGCGCAATGGCAGGCGCTTGAGGCACGCCTGGGCGAACGCGCCCCTTTCGCCCTGCGCGACAAGATCGACCATTTGCATGCGCGTGCCGCGCTGCCTGCCCTACGCCTGCTACGCGTCCCTGTGGTGCTGAATGAGTTGATCCGTGGGCGTTACCGCAGCTATGCACGCAACTGGGGTAGCGCCGCTGTCGACCTGCTGGTCAAGTAAGTCGCGGCAAGCCATGCCTCCGCAACATCCGCAGTTTGTGGGGCAGCAGGTCGAAAACCGCGAAAAAGTCGGCGCTGGCGAGACGGCGCATTTTCATGATCAGGCGCCTTTCACTCAGTAGCCGGCTGCGCTCTTGGAACAGTGAAGAGAATACGGGAAGGTAGATGCCCTTCAAGAAGCTCACCTGTCCGCGCAGCGCCGACAATAACCCGCCTTCGATAAGAAGCAGTAGCAGATGGGCGGGCAACAGCAGGTGGACGAAAGGTGCGGGATAGGTCAGCGCCATCACGAAAGTCTTGTTGCGCTCGGATAGGGCGCGTCGCCGGAAAGTGCTAACGAGCTTGCCTTCACGCGCCTTGCCGCCGCCGAAGCTGTGCCCCACCCGATGCCGATAGCCGGACAGCCCCAGCGAGCGCACCAGATAACCGGCCAGACGTGCACGGCAACAAAGGTAAAGGTCTTCGCCGACCGACCCGAACCATTCCGGGAAACCACCCAGTTCATCCCAGAGGGTCTTGTCGATCCACAGGCAGGCGCCATGCACCGTTCCGACATCGTTGCGCGACGGTTCAAGATTCGGCACCGGATTGAGGAAGGGGTCGAGCCGACATCCCATATCGAGCAATTCTCCGGTTGCAGCCTCATATTGCGGCAAGGTGAGGATGGCCGGCGCCTGTAGTCTCTCTGTTTCGACAAGCAGTACCGCGAGTGCATCAGGCAGGAGGGTGGCGTCATTGTTGAGGAGCAGCACATACCGGCCTTGGGCCAGCGCAACCATGCGGTTGTTGGCTACGCAGAAACCAACATTCTCGGCACTGTCGATCAGTCGAATCTCCGGGAAGTGCTCGCGGAGGTAGGCGACCGAACCATCGGTCGAAGCGTCATCATGGACGATGATCTCAACGTTGGCATCGCACTGCTGCGCTCGCACCGAAGCGATGCAGTCATCGATCAGGTCGATACCGTTGTAATTGGCGATGCAGACCGAGATCAGCGGCCCTGCAACCATGTCCATGTCCGCCCGACCCCCTCTGCCAATGCGATTTGCGGCGCCCAGTTGACAGCGGCGGAAAGTCTTTGACAATCGAGGTAGATCGCCTCGACATCGACGACCCGCTCCGGTCGCAGACAGACGTCGATATCCTGACCGGTGATCCGCCGCACCATCTCAACAAGTTCAAGCAGCGAAACTCCAATGCCCGAACCAGCATTGAATGTTCCGCTGACATCCGGTGTGTCGATCAGTCGCAGGCAGGCATCGACCAAGTCATCGATGTAAAGAAAGTCACGCAACTGCTTACCGCTGCCCCAGAGTTCCACCGATTCTCCACTGAGCGCCTGTTCGAGGAGCGTGCGGACAATGCCGAAACCCGCCTGCCAGGCCTGCCCCGGTCCATAGACATTTGCGGCACGCACAATCGCCAGGGGCGTAGCCGTTTGCCGGGCGAAAACGTGGAGAAAAGCTTCGGCTGCAAGCTTGCCGGCCGCGTGGTACGAGTGCGGCTGAGGCGCTTGGTCTTCGCCCACCGGCAGGGAGACTGGATTACCGTAGATCGCCCCGCCGCTGGACAGGAACAAGGTACGCTTCGAGCCGACTGCGGAAAACGCCTCCAGAAACCGGGTCAGGGGAAGCAAACCCTCCCCTGCGTCAAGATGCGGCGCATGGGCCGAAAAGCCCGGTGTGGTGGTCGCCGCCAGATGGACCACGGCATCGCAACGGTCGAGCAGCGGCCCTACGACCGCTGCTTCGGACTGGCAGCCGCGATGAAAAACGCTGCCCGCCCGCTCACCCGGAACGGCATGGCGCGAAAGCACATGTACTTCACGTTGTTCGACGACCAGGCGACGTGCCAGCGCGCTACCAATGAAACCGCTGCCGCCGATCAGCAGAATGCGTTCAGCCGACATCGTTGCAATCCTTCAATTTGCGATAAGCCTCGACATAGCGCCGTGCGCAATCATCCCAGGTACCGATGTCGCGCCGGATGAATGCGCGAGCGGCAGCGCCAATGCGGGCAGCGGTTTCTGGCCCTTCGGCCAATGAAAGTGTTTCGGCCAGTTCTTGCCGACTGCCGACCAGCCAGCCGGTCTCGCCATGCCGAATCATATCTTCGTGGGCGGCAATTCGGCTGGCAATCACCGGCAAACCGGCGGCCATCGCCTCGATCAACACCTGTGGCCGACCTTCGTCATGCTGGCTGAGCGTCAGCAAACCGACAACCGCGGGAAACCATTTATCGCGCAGTGCTTGCGGATTCGTCGCGCCATGATGCTGAATCCAGGCAGGCAAGCTGATGTTCTCCTGCATCGGGCCCAGCAGATGCAAGGGACGCTCGACAGAGAACAGGCCCTCTCCCCATTCGATGAGGGTGCCGAGCTTGCCGCGGGTGATGCGGGATACAGCCAGCCAGCCACGCCGCGATTCATGCGGTTTTCTGTCGACCGCAAACCAGTTGGTGGCAACGCCAAACGGGTTGGGCTCGATTGCGGCGACATCGCCAAAAAGTTCGTGCAGGCGCGGGCCCATCCATGCCGCGTTCGGGGCCAACAAGGTTTTACGCCGCCGGAACTGGCGGCGCAGGGCAAGGCGCATTCCAGGCAAATCAAGCAGGCGGAAATCACTGCCCAGCACCGTCACCAGTGCCGGGCGACCGTCATCGGGCAGAGCCAGCGCATTTTGCAACCAGTTGATGTGACAAAAGTCGGCGCTGGCGGCACGGCAGGCTAGACGAAGCCGCCGCAACAGTTGCCAGCCCGCCAGTGCGCCCGCCAGCGGCCGATTGCGCAACAGGTGGGCGATGCCGCCCCGCGCCGACAAAGCCGCCAACCAGCGTGCATCGGCGCTGGAAAGCGCCGAAACAACGCCCGGGGGCAGATCGCCGGGCGGCGCCCAGAGTCGCGGTTCCACGCCCTGACGGGCGAGTGCCGCGGCCTGGTCGAAAATGAAACGGCCCTTCCAATCGCCGCTGTCGCGTGGATACGAAGTGGCGACAAGCAGGACTCTCAACGCTCACCTTTCCCGGTCGAGATCGCGGTAATGCAAAGCGGAGATCTGTTCGGAAACAATGCCGATCAGGAATGTCAGAATTGCCGAGATGAACATCAAAGCGCTCATGTTGGTGAAGCGTCCTGCAGTCAGATAGGTATGGGCGTAGTAACAGACGCCCGTCAGAAAAAATCCGGCCGAAATCGGCAGGAACAGCTTCAACGGCGAATACAGGGTACCAATCTTGATGATGATCAGCAGGAAACGTACACCATCGCGCAAGGGACGGATATGGCTATTGCCCTGTCTTTCCAGGGCACGAATCGGCACATAGGCCACACCATAACCTGCGCGGAAAAAACTCATGGTAATGGTGGTCGGATAGGAAAATCCATTCGGTAGCAGGTAGAGAAACTTGCGGAACTTGTCGGCCCGCACCGCCCGAAAACCCGAGGTCAGATCCTCGATCTGCTGCATCACCATCCAGCTGGCAAAGCGGCTGAACACATCGTTGGCCACGGCCCGATGCACTCCTGCATGCGAGCCGCGCACCCGCGCGCCCACGGCCATGTCGTAGCCGGCGGCCAGTTTTTCCAGCAGGCGCGGGATATCTTCGGCCTGATGCTGACCATCGCCATCCATGAAAACGATGATCTCACCGGTAGCGGCACGTGCTCCCGTCTTAATGGCAGCGCCATTACCCATCGGATAGGGATGGGAAATACAGCGCACCCCTTGGGCAGTACATATTTCGGTTGTCTTGTCAGTCGAACCATCGTCGACGACGATGATCTGCGCTTCCGGCATTTGCGCCCTGACTGCGGGCAGCAGAGAAACTAGCGAGGCAGCCTCATTGCGCGCCGGGATGACAACAGATATTAGGGCGACATTAGTCATAAACAATATGGCACTTTCCTGCCAATGAGTGAAGAAACCCAGTTTCGCTACAACGGCGGATCTAGCTGACTATCCAGCTTGGCAATATCGATAGCTCGCGCATTTCTGATATCAAGTCGTTTTGCCAAGGCAATTTGTTTGCGAGCCTCGCTGAATTCTCGCATGGCAATCAAAACGGTCACTAGGGAAATTCGGTACTCGATCTCCCGAGGATCAGCTTCTATTGAACGACGAATCGCAGCGACAGCCGCCTCATGGTTTCGAGCAATATTAAACTGATAGTAGGCGGTAGCCGACAATAGGCGCGCCTTTTCGCGACCCATCATGCGGGGATTGCGGAGTGGGGCTTCAAGCAATGACTCGACCTGCACCTTGGTTAGAGGGCAACTAGGCAATGAAAGGCACTGCGCCATGGTAATGAGATGATTATTGACGTTGGCAGGAATGGCCTCTTGCTCTAGTCTGCGCTCCAATTCCTTGAGCCAGCCGATTTCAAGAGGTTTGCCTAGTGTCATACTCAATCGAATCAGGCCGAAATAACCATTGACATTGTTTTGTTGAACCAAGGCCGCCGTTTCATAGTATTTGCGTGCGATCGGGTAATTGTTCTCAATCGTCGTCGGATCCAACTGGGACATGTGGACAATCAGATCACCCATTTCGACATTTGCTCTCGCCGAAGTAGGATGGTGTCTGACCTCGGTTTCCCACAATTCCTGGCTATCACCCCATGCCGAGGCGCGCACAAAAGTAGTAGCAGCGAACATTGGGATCAACAGAATGACCAAAGCAAGACGCAGCCGAAGCGTATTTTTGGCAACCAGTGGATTCAATAGCAGATGCAAGACTACCAGTAATATGCCGAACATAGGCAGGTAGTTTCTGTGCTCATGAATTAGTTCCAGCGCTAAGAACGAAGACTCCATGGCATGGCCGACCAGAAAGAAAAGCAGACCAAATGCGACCAAAGGAATTTTTGACCGCAATAACCATACTGCAACGAATAACCCGAATATCCCTAACATTGCTGGCAGTGTAGTGGGTGGGTCCAGAAGTTGACGTGAAATTGCAAAATCATCGTGGTAGATACCCAGCAAACCAGTGTCAGGCAACAGAATCAAGCGTAGATAAAACCAAATGGCTCTTGATTCCGTCATCAACCTTTCGGCCAGCGAAAAATCCCTAATCACATAGCCTGCCGATAGCCACTGCGGATGCTGAATCGAATAACTGATAAATATCAGGGTCGGCAATAGGACGGAAACCGCAAACAACCCCAACAAAAAATATCTGTCGAGATTCTTTGCCGTGACTAACCTAAATAAAGTAATTTCCGCAACAAGGATCAGAAATGGTAGTAATGCCCCATTTTCTTTGCTTAACATAGCCAAGGGCAAAAAAATGAACAAGCTACAAAGAACCGCAATAACACCACCACGTTCTCCGTAGTAAAGACGAGAGCGCCCCCAAACATAACTCACCATGCCAGCAAATGTGAATAGCGCAGCCAGACTGGTCATGCGCTGAACGACATACAGAACGCTGGTCAGGTTAAGTGGATGAAGCAACCATAGAGCAGCAACGACGAGCGCCAACCAACCAGGATAGCCAGCAGGAAGTGAGGGTTGGCGAAAATTCCGATAAGCCCCAACGAGTAGCTTGGTAAGTATGAACACCATCAACCCATTCAGGAGATGAATGAAGAGGTTGGTTATTTTGAAAGGAAAGGGCTCTGGTTTAGTCGATGCCAGATCACCTGCAAAGAAAAAATTCAGGGCAAAGCTGAACATGCTGAGTGGGCGCTGCAATAGCCCACTACTACCTGATAAAACTGCGCTAGCAAGTTTCTCTATTGTCAGTTCATCAACCCTCAGATTCTTGTTTCCCAGAATATTCGGGCCATCATCAAAAACAAAGGGGCCGCTAAGTCCCGGAAGGTAAGCCAGAACGCACACACCAAACATCACTAGCAACAAGAAGTGAGGAATATGGCGATGCATAGAGATGTCGCACTCGAAATTGAGGTTATGGATCTGGATGTAAAAAAAGGGGAGCCATGCTCCCCTTGTCCGGCTTAACTAAGCTTTCTCAGTTATTTCTTCGGCCGGTACTTGGCGTCGACAGTTCCGCTCAACGCCCAGTTCAAACCAGCTGTACTACAAGTACCCGTATAAACCACAGTTTGACCCGCGCTAACGGCAGTGCCAATGGCTCTGTAGGTGATGGTAATTGTGGGTGCCGCAAGCGAACCGCCAACCGCAACACCAGACACATGCGTGCCCGAAATGGTTGCGGGAATTCCGAGAGAAGCATTACTCATGGTTGTCGGCGAACCTTCACTACAGGCCAGACCTGCAGCAGTAATGGCCGGGCTGGCAATGCTCGGACCCTCAGAAACCTTGGCCTTGACGGTGTAATCCTGATAAGCCGGCAAAGCAACGGCAGCGAGAATACCGATGATCGCGACGACGATCATCAGTTCGATAAGAGTGAAACCTTGTTGAATCTTGCGCATTTTGTATGTCCTTTCGAAAAGCACTCGGATCGTGCTGTTACACTTAATGCAATAAACAGGCCAAAAATCCAAACACCATTTTCCGAGACTAGCAAGCATTAATTAAGACTGTTTAGCGATAAAGATTGGCAGAATGTGACGATTTTCGTCAGTCGATGAAGTGTCGCCGTCCTGCCAGCGCCGACTTTCTATACCTCATCAATCTGCGCCGGATCGAGGAAGGCCTCCGCATAACGCCGATGTATACCCTCGCCCAGGAACACCCCGAACAAGTCCGGGTCGATGTGCCCACCCGCGCTGAATTTGCGCATGATGTTGATCGCCTGCGAGAGCTTCATGCCGGATTTGTAGGGACGGTCGCGGGCCGTCAGCGCCTCAAAGATGTCGGCGATGCCCATCATGCGCGCCGGCAATGACATCTGTTCGCGGGTCAGGCCCCGCGGGTACCCCTTGCCGTCCATGCGTTCGTGATGGCCACCGGCATATTCGGGAACGTGGGTGAGGTGCTTTGGCCATGGCAGGGCTTCGAGCATCTTGATGGTGGCGACGATATGGTGGTTGATGGTCTCGCGTTCCCTGGCCGTTAGCGTGCCGGCACGAATGGTCAAGTTTTCGATTTCCTCCCCGGTCAGAAAATCGGATTCGATGCCGGCAGAATTGCGCCAGAGATGTTGGGTGCCGATATCGCGAACGCGCTGCTGGTCTTCCGGATTCATGGCTTCAACACCAATATTGGTGCGCCGCAGGAATTCGCGCTCATCGTCGAGCTTGCCGAGTTCCTGCATGCAGTCGGCCCAGCAGACGGTTTCGGCACTGGGGTCGGTCTTGGTACGCATTTCCAGCAGGCGGCGTAGCGTAGCGATCTGGGCATCTCGTTTCAGAACCTCGAAGCGGGTATCGATCAAACCGATACGGTCGTAGAGCGTTTGCAGTTTGGTGGCCTTGTCGACGACGTGGACAGGGGTGGTCACCTTGCCACAATCATGCAACAGGCCGGCGATCTTGAGCTCGTAGAGATCGTGGTCGGACATCTTGAAACCGGCCAGCGGACCTGAGTGGGTAGCGTTGACCGCTTCGGCAATCATCATCGTCAGGGCCGGCACCCGCTGGCAGTGACCGCCGGTATAGGGAGACTTTTCGTCAATCGCCAGGTTGATCAGGTTGATGAAGGACTCGAATAGTACTTCCAGTTGGGTGATGAGCTGGCGGTTGGTGAGCGCAACGGCGGCTTGCGATGCGAGCGATTCGGCAAGCCGCTGGTCCGATAGTGGAAATGGGCGAACCTTGCGTGTTTCTGGCTCGATCGAGTTGATCAGTTGCAACACGCCGATAATCTCGTTTTCGTGATTTTTCATCGGCACCGTCAGGAAGGCTTGCGAATGGTAGCCAGTCCTTTCGTCGAACCCGCGCGTACCGGAAAAATCGAAGCCGGCTTCGCTGTACGCATCCGCAATGTTCACTGTCTTGTCATTGATGACGGCATAGACGGCGACCATCGAGTTGTTAGGTGCGCCGCGCTCATCATGGAGCGGCAGGTTCGGAAAATTGATTGTGTTGCCCGAGGTACCCCCTAAAGCGATACCCAGAGTATCGTTCCGCACAATCTCGAAACGCAGTGCTTGGCCGTCCTCGGTCACACGATAAAGCGTACCGCCATCGGCAAGGGTGATGGTCTTTGCAGCCAAGAGAATCTTCTCCAGCAAGCGATCGATATTGCGTTCGCTGGAAAGCGCTGCGCCGATTTCGTTGAGCCGCTCCAGCCTGTGAAAAAGATCGTCGCTCGAATCCATACCATGCCCTCCGGACTAGTTACTTGATACAAACTGCGCGCACTTGCTTCATGTCGGTAATGCCCTGGAGTACTTTTTCCATGCCGTCCTGCTTGAGGGTACGCATGCCGTCTTCGAGTGCCTGGGCTACCAGTTGCGCCACCCGGGCATGCTCCTGGATAAGCTTCTTTGCTCCATCGGTACCGATCATCAATTCGTGCAAGCCAAGGCGCCCTTTGTAACCCGAGCCACCACAGGCATCGCACTTCGTGTCGTTTTCACCGGCCACCTTGGCACGATAAAGCGTGAATTCCCCCTTGTTGTTCCCGTACTTTTTCGTCCATTCCTTGTACACCCTTTCGTAGGCGGCCTTGCCATCGCGCCTGAAGGTTTCCGTATTGGCCAGTTCCTCGCAATACTCGGTAAGGAAGTGCTTCATCTCCGCGGGCGTGGGGATGTAGGCCTGCTTGCATTTGCCGCATAGACGCTTGGCGAGACGCTGGGCGAGGATGCCCAGCAATGCGTCGGCGAAGTTGAAGGGGTCCATGCCCATGTCGAGCAGGCGGATGATCGACTCCGGGGCACTGTTAGTGTGTAGCGTTGCGAATACAAGGTGACCAGTCAGCGATGCTTCGATGCCGATACCGGTGGTTTCGGCATCGCGCATTTCGCCGACCATGATGATATCGGGGTCTGCACGCAGAAAGGCTCTCATCACGACTGCAAAATCGAGGCCGGCCTTCTTGTTCACTTGCACCTGGCGCAAGCCTTTCTGGGTGATTTCGACCGGGTCCTCGGCCGTCCAGATCTTGGTGTCGACCTTATTGAGGTGCTTGAGCACCGAGTGCAGGGTCGTCGTCTTGCCGGAGCCGGTCGGGCCACAGACGAAGAACAAGCCATAAGGCTTCGAGACCGCCGCTTTCAGGCGCTCCTCGTTGTGCGGCAGCAGGCCCAGTTTGTCCATCGGGATCGGTTCGCCCGCTGTCAGGATCCGCATCACCACGTCCTCGACCGCACCCGCTGTAGGAATCGTAGCTACGCGCAACTCGATATCAAGCGGGCCGAATTTCTTGAACTTGATCTTGCCATCCTGGGGCTTGCGCTTCTCGGAGATGTCAAGATCGCACATGATCTTGATGCGCGCCACCAGCGCGTTACGAAAGCTGTGCGGGATCTCGATATATTTCTGCAAAGAACCATCTTTGCGAAACCTGATCTGCACCTTATCCTTGCCGATGCCGGGCTCGATGTGGATATCCGAGACACCCATCTGATAGGCGTCGATGATGACCTTGTTGACCAGTTTGACGAGTTCGTTGTCAGCCGCCGCCGAAACATCATCCGTCGACCCGGATTCAATTTCATCACCCTCATCCATTGCTGACAGCAGATCAACAACATCGCTATCATCGGAAAAGCCGACGGCACCGAAGAACTGGTCCACGGTCTGCTTGAATTCGCGATTCGTGGTAACCCGATAAACGATCTTGCTCTTGGCGAAGATGTTATTCACCACGCGTGAACTCTTGACCTGTTCCGGGTCCATGCACAGGATGAGGATACCCTCGGCCGTGTCCTCGACTGGAATCCACTGGTTCTGCTCCACATACTCGCGGCGCAGGTTCTTCATCAGATCGATCGGCCTGATGCGTTCCTGCCTGTAGGGTTCGTAGGGCACGCCGAAAAACTTGGCCAGGGCAGCACCGATAACCGGCACCTTGACCTGGAATTCCGTGATCAGTGCCTCTTCAACGTCGATGTTCTTGCTTCGCGCCGAGCGGCTGGCAAGATCCATCTCCTGAGGGGAGACCACCGCATCGAGCATCAGGTGGTCGTATTTGGTACGGACCAGCTGGGCCGGCTTGTTGCGCTGGGCAAAGGCGATCGCCAGGGTTTCGCACAGACCCTTGATGCCCTCCTCCGCAACGCTGGCAAAGGGAACCCCGGCCTTGTTGTTGATAATCTGAACGACCCCAAGCAACTCGCCGGTCTGGGAATCGATGACCGGCCCCACCAGCATCTGCTTGGTACGGTAGCCGGTGCGCTTGTCGACCCCATGGAGAAAGCGCAGGTTGGGATTGATCACCTTCAGTTCGGCTTGATCATAGACATCGCGGATATTGACAATCTTTTTCGACAGCGCCACGTTACCGGCGATGCTCTGGTCCGAGATCGGCAGCTTGAGATCTTTGAACGAGTTGAGTCCGGTCTTGACCTTGGAAATGATCGAGGTCTTGTCTTCACTGATGGCATAGACCGTCAGGCGGTCAGCATTGAACAGTGCGCAGACATCCTGGGAAAGTTCGAGCATGATCTCGTCAATACTGGAAGTCGCGTGAATCTTGTTCGTCACCGCCTGCAAGTTAGTCGCGTGAATCTTGTTCGTCTCCGCCTGCAAGTTCTTGAAGAACGTGAGGCGGGTACCTAGTTCTCCCGCGCTGGCGGGTTCGCCACTGCCCTGATTGACTGAAGCGGGGCTCAATATCGCGCTCATGCGGCTTTTTTCTCCATCGAATTCAGCGATTTCAATCCACCTTCAAGTAGGCAGGCACGCAGGCCGCGTTGCGAAAGGAGAAAGGCTGCTGCCGAACTGCGTCGTCCCGTCTGACAATAGACAACATACTCGATGTCCCGGCTCATGGTCGGCAATGCGTCACGCAATACGTTCAGAGGGACATTCAGCGCGCCGGGCAATCCGTCATGTTGGTACTCGGGCGGGAAGCGCACATCAAGCCAGCATGCACCGGCACCGATACGGCGCATCGCTTCCTGAGCACTCACTCTTTGAAGGAGAGGCTCACGCAACAGACGAATAAAATCCGCCCCATCGAGCCGTAACAGTTTACCGTCTGTTTTCATGGTGACGGTGGCGTTGCGGCTGGTCTCCACAATGAGTGCTTCCTCGCCGAAGGCGTCGCCCGCCTTGAGTTCGGCCAGTTCCATCCTTGCCCCTGCTACCTCGCGCGTCACGCTGGCCCGACCACGCTCAATCACGTAATAAAAATCACCCGCTTCCCCCTGGCGCACAATGGTCTCACCGGACCGGACCGACTGCGGCCTAAAGCAGGCCAGCAGACTGTCGATGTGGGCTGCTGGCAGGCATGAAAAGGTACCCTGCGTCAGTTCCCGCGCATCAAAGAGCCCGCTCATATTCCTCCAGTCGGAGGTCGTTGCGTTATCCGCCTTCCGGGCTGAAGCCACCGGCACCAACTGATCCCAAGTCACCAGGATATCGAGGGCTTTCTCATCGAACCAAACCAGACGAAGCGTGGTAATCGCCCGGGCGCGGAGCGGATTCACCCCACCGCGTGCAAGCGGCAGGAGGGTCTCTGCATGACCACCCACCAGTACCTTGAAACAGCCATTAGGGTAGGCGATATTGATCTCTCCTTTCAGGAGATAGACGACCTTGCGTTGCCACGGGAAATCAAGCTGTAGGTTGCTGCGTGGGATAACCTCTTCCCTGGCCAGTGAAAGCACCTGCGACAGGCTTTCCGGCCCCATGCCTGACAAAGGGGAGAGACTGCAAAGAGTTTCCAGCGTCACGGTCATAACTGGAACACCTGGTTGTTCTGGAGCATGCGTGGCTTGAAATCGCCGATGTTATCCTCGATTTCGGCCATCGTCAGCTCGATCTGTCCGGGCTTGAGATGGGTAATGAAGATCTCTGGTTTTGACTGCAGATTGCGTAGCTCTTCCAGCAGCATGCTTGGGCACAGGTGCAGCGAATCTTCGGCAAGCTTGCGCTCGCGATTGGAAAATGCAGTCTCGACGATCAGCGTATTAAGATTGTCGATCCGATTTACGGCCTGCCAGAGCTCCCGGCAGGGTCCAGTATCACCGGAAAAAACCAGGCTGGCACGCCCAGAATCGAGCTGATACGCAACGGCCGGCACGGTATGGTTCGCCGGCAGCGGAACAATGCGGCGCTTCTGTAACAACACATCCCCTCCGACTTCAATGCTCTGAAAATGCAGCCACGGAGCTTCAACAGAGGGAATCTCCGAAAAATCCGGCCACACGGCCCAGTTGAACACGTGGGCTCGGAGGATTTCCTCGGTAGCAGGCGTGACGTAAATGGTCAATGGGCGGTTACGCATGTCCCCCACCGCATCGACCATCAGCGGCAAGCAGGCGATGTGGTCCAGATGACTGTGGGTCAGGAAGACATGATCGATCTGGGCCAGCTCTGCGATGGAAAGATCTGCCACGCCTGTGCCACAATCGATGAGGATGTCGTTGTCGACCATGATCGAAGTCGTGCGCAGGTGCCGACCGCCAATGCCGCCACTGCAACCAAGGATGCGTACTTTCATTTATTTAGTCTCAAAGGTCGTGACGCCATCCCAATCGGTCCCCGGTGGCTCCTGACGATAATGGCTGATCCGCTTGACGTAAAGATCATATAGGTAATGTGGGGCATTCTGGGTCAAATTCAGCAGGAGCATTTCAGCCCGATCCCAGTTCTGTGCACGATAGGACTGCAAGGCCAGCTCCCAGAGCTTGATCTGGTCAAGGACCTCCTTTTCGACCTGCCCCACCACGCCTAGCGGCTCAAAGATACCTACCGGTTCAAGCTTGCCCTTCACCCTGACCCGGTCAAGCTCACGCAGGACAAAGCCCAAACCCAATTTTTCGCGCGTTGCCTCGCCGACGATGATACCAACACCATATTGCTTGGTGATCCCTTCAAGTCGGGAGCCCAGGTTCACTGCATCGCCCATCACCGTGTAGGCCTTACGCACTGGCGAACCCATGTCACCAACGGTCATGAAGCCGGTATTTACTCCGACACCAATCTTCAGCTCCGGCCAGCCTTTTGTCACCAGCAACCGGTTGAGTTCCTTGAGCGCCTTCTGCATTTCGAGCGCGGCGATCACCGCATGCTGCGCATGTTCCGGGTCAGCAACCGGCGCGCCCCAGAAGGCCATGATTGCATCGCCGATGTACTTGTCCAGGGTACCCCGATGCTCGCGCACCACTTCCGTCATGGCACCGAGATATTCGTTCATCAGGGTGGCCAACTGGTCAGGCTGAAGACCTTCAGAAATCGTGGTGAAGCCGCGTATGTCAGAAAACAGGACCGTCAGTTCAGCCTTGCGCCCCGACATGGTATAGCCCTCGGGATTCTTGGCCATCTCATCCACGAGCTCGGGCGGCACGTACTGGCCAAACAGTTCGGTGAACTGCCGTTTGGTACGTGATTCGACAAAATAGCCCCAGGACATGTTGAGCGCGTATAGCAGCGTGACCAGCAACGCCGCATTGGCGAAGGGCATCACCATGTTGCTGCCGTGCCAAAGGAACAGATTGACGCTCCCCAGGCCCAGCAGCATGAAGAGTCCAAGCAACGAGGCTTTCAGTGGCGACAGCAGCGGCAACAGGAACACCAGCATGCCTCCGGCGAGCAGCACTTGCAGGGCATCTGCCGCAATGAGGTATTCGGGCTTGTGCTTGATAGCCCCGTCCAGCATGCCCATGATCAGGTTGGCATGGACCTCCACACCCGGATAAGCCGTCGCGACCGGCGTGGCGCGCAAGTCCATCAGGCCGGGAGCCGTGGTACCGACCAGAACGATACGGCCCTTGAGCTTGTCAAGATCGATACGCTCGTTGAGGACGTCAGTCGCCGAGAAATACGGAAAACTGCCTTGTACACCCCGATAAGGGATCAGGGAAGCGACATTCTCATCGACGGGAATCTGCAGGCTCCCGCGTTCGGTTGCCAGTTCAATCCACTCCAGGGGAGACTGGTCATCGGCTGAGTCGGCATAGCCGGGCATCACTGGCGGAAAACCGAGCACAGCCCGCGCCATGGCCAAGGCAAGCGACTCGTAATATGCTCCCTGATATTCCGCCAGCAGCGGCACGCGCCGCGAAATGCCGTCGAAATCGACCATAGGATTAAAGTGTCCGCCACCGGCCGCAGCAGCCTGGAATAGCGCCAAGTTCCCGCCATGACTCTGCCAGCGGGTAATCAATGTCCGGTGATCCGCCAAGCTGCCGGCGGGCAGAACCGGAGCGGGCAATGCGCCACTAGCCTGTGCCCCAGCGACGTTCGAGAGATAGTAGCCCAGGATCACCGGGCGTTTTTTCAACGCGGCGGCAAAGCGGGCATCGTAGTCAAGGCGCGGGCGCATTTCGCGCAAGGATGACTGGAATGCAGCATTGCCTCGCAACACTCCGCCGGCAAGATATTCGAGCGACTTGATACCGGAACTGACATCCGCCTCGGCAAACACCACGTCGAAACCGACCAGCCTGGCCGCATACCGGTCAAACAGCTTGTCCATCAGCAATGCCAGACGATCGCGGCCCCACGGCCAGCGACCCTGCTCCGCCAGGGATTTTTCATCGATATCGACGATCACAACACGATCGTCGATCGTGTGCGGCATGGTCAGCCAGAGCTTGGCATCGTAGAAAATCGCATCCAGACGATCAATCAGCCCGATGCGGTACACCTGTGCGGAATGACCCAGCATGCCCAGCAGTAACAGCAGGCCGAGGACATAGCGGATGAGAAGTTTTTTCACGACAGCCGCGAGTCAGGCCTTGATGAAAAATTCCATCTTGACGCCGGCCAATTCGATGATGTCGTGATCCTTGAGTTCATGGGCCTGGATTCCAATCAACTGACCATTGACTGCCGGAAATTTCGCACCTTCGACGTGGGTCAGGAAATAGCCGTGGGGACGACGGGCAATCACCGCGACCTGGACACCCGGCTTACCCAGCGTGGTGAGGGATTTCAGCAAATCGAGCGTCCTACCGGCATTGCTGCCGGTCAGCACCTGGATCGTGCCCAATGGCAAGGTCGGGGCAGCAGGTGGCACTGATGTTACCGCGGGCTCGGGACGGTGAATCGGCGGGGGCTGATTGGCCGGAGGCACGATGGCCGGGGCTTCGGCATGCCTGGCCGTAGACTGCTCCACAGCCTTGCGCATCATGTCGGGACGCAGCACCATGGTTTTTTTCAAAGTCGGCCTGAGATGCCTGGACGGGTGTCTCATTGACATATTTGAGCCGGTATTTACCCAGTTCGATCAAGTCGTTGTTCTGCAGGAAATGCTTCTTGACCTGCTGGCCATTGACGAAGGTACCGTTGGTGCTGTTGAGATCCTCCAGAAAGGAATCGTTGAGGATGGTCACGATCACCGCATGTTCGCTCGATACGGCCAGATTGTCGATCTGGATATCGTTGCTCGCCTTGCGGCCAATCGTGGTGCGCTCCTTGTTCAAGGTAATGTCCTTGAGCACCAGGTTGTCCATGCTGAGTATGAACTTAGCCATCTTGAGCATCCTTCCAGACTGCAAAAATTATCTGAACCACGACTGCAGACGCCCCAACCAGGGCGACTCGGAGACCGCCGCCGGAAAGGGTTCCCTGACTTTGACGAGGATAACCGAAACGTTGTCTCGTCCGCCATGATCGTTCGTCGCTACCACCAACTGGGTCGCACACAGCGGTAGATTTTCTGCGAGCGGCATCAGTGTCAATTCGATTTCCTCGTCGTCCACCATGTCGTTGAGGCCATCCGAGCAGAGGAGATACAGATCGCCCGGCAATGCCTCGTACTCGTTCATCTCAATATCGACCGTATCGTCCACTCCCATGGCGCGGGTGACGAGGTTCTTGTTTTGCGAGAAGTGTGCTTCTTCGGCAGTCAGCATGCCGCTGTCGATCTGTTCCTGTAGCAACGACGGGTCGCGGGTCATCTGGGTCAGAGTGCCGTCACGCAGTCGGTAGAGCCGCGAATCGCCGATATGGGCCACGATCAGGCGATTGTCACAGAACAGGACGGCGACCAGCGTCGTACCCATGCCGGCATCCTCGTTGTTGGACCGTACCTGCCTGGGATGGCTGCTGGTTGCCATTTCGAGGGCGGCGGAAAGATTGAGGGTCGCCATGTCAGGTCGCCGCCTCAAAATTGGCGAGGCAGTTGCGCAAGTCGGCAGCCATGCTGTCGCCCCTCTGGTAACGCTGATCGGAGTCTTTCACCATGGCCTTGTCGATCACGGCCATGCTGACCAGCAGGCCAACGAACCAGTCGCTTTTCAGGAAATTTCGGCTTGCCTTGTTGCCCACCTTGTCCATTCAGCCTACTTGCCGCCCTCCGCCCAAGACCGTAGCTTACATAACTTCATGAAGAAACAGGACCATAAGCGCCATTGTTGCAACCGGCCCTCAAGTCAGTCAATGATTTTTCATGCCGCTGGCACAAAAAAATGACATCAATAGGGCAATTCCGAACCCAGGCCTTGTTCCCGGGCCAGTTTCAGCAGGCGAGTCGCCACGGCCAGATCCTGGATGGCCATGCCCTGCGACTCGAACAGGGTAATCGCTGCCGCGTTCGGTCGTCCCGGTTTCAGTCCTGCAACCAGTTCTCCCAGTTCGACGAGTTGTCCGGCGTGCAGACGGCCCTTTTCGAGCGCCGGCAGCAGGTCACCCGCCTCGGCCAGGGCAGTCGCACGGCTGTCAACGCAGACCCGCGCCGCACGCCCGACCGCCTTTTCGTCAAGCTCGCGGCGAATCAGCGCATTGGAGCCGGCAGCATTGACATGCGCTCCCTCGGCCAGCCAGTCGCCCATGACAACCGGGGCGCTCGCCGTTGTGATGGTAACCACGATATCGCTCGCGCGCACGGCGGCTTCGGCGGTTTCGACGGGAATGACCTCGATCTCGAAACGCTTTGAAAAGTCGGCGCTGGCGAGACGGCGTTTTTCTTCGTCGCGCGAAAACAGCTTGACCTGCCTGATCGGGCGAAGCTTGCAAAGCGCCTCCAGCTGGCTCTGCGCCTGCCAGCCGGAACCGATCAGGCCAACCACGGACGAATCCGCTCGCGAAAGGTATTTGGCCGCCACGCCACCAGCCGCGCCGGTGCGCATCATGCCCAGAGTGTCGGCCTCGATCACCGCCTGCAATTGACCTGTGGTGGCATCGAACAGATGGACGAGGAAGCGCGCCCCTTCCCTGCTGGCGGTATAGGCCTTGTAGCCGATCACGTTCTCGTCAAACAGTGCCCCTTGCAGGATGTGCAAAGAAGCAGTCGGCACGCGGGTGCGCTGGCGCGGCAAGTCGATGGCTCGCCCCAGCGCATGCGCCCGCTGCGCGGTTTCCACCGCGTCGAGCGCCAGATCCATCGTCAGCAGCGGGCAGACATCGGCTGCGGAAAGAAACAATGCCATCGAGCCGTCCCGCCAGCGCCGACTTTTACAGCAAGGCTTTCAGCAGCTTGGCCATTTCCGATGGGTTGCGCGTCACGGTGAAGCCGCACTCTTCCATGATGCCGAGCTTGGCGTCCGCCGTATCCGCACCGCCGGAGATCAGCGCTCCGGCATGGCCCATGCGCTTGCCGGCCGGAGCCGTAACGCCGGCGATGAAGCCGACGATCGGCTTTTTCATGTTGTCCTTGCACCAGCGCGCGGCATCGGCTTCGTCCGGACCACCAATCTCGCCGATCATGATCACCGCGTCAGTTTCCGGGTCGTCATTGAAGGCCTGCATGATGTCGATGTGCTTCAGACCGTTGATCGGGTCGCCGCCGATACCGACCGCCGAAGACTGGCCGAGGCCAATCTCTGTAAGTTGCGCCACGGCTTCATAGGTCAGCGTGCCGGAACGCGACACGACGCCGATGCGGCCCTTGCGATGGATGTGGCCGGGCATGATGCCGATCTTGACTTCATCGGGCGTGATCAGGCCGGGGCAATTGGGGCCGAGCAGCAGCGTCTTCTTGCCGCCGCCGGCTTCCTTCTGCCTCATCCTGTTGCGGACGATCAGCATGTCACGCACGGGGATGCCCTCGGTGATGCAGATGGCGAGATCGAGGTCGGCTTCGCAGGCTTCCCAGATCGCGGCGGCGGCACCGGCGGGCGGCACGTAGATGACGGAAACGGTCGCGGCGGTCTGGGCCTTGGCTTCCTTGACCGAAGCGAAGATCGGCACATCGAAGATCGATTCGCCGGCCTTCTTCGGGTTCACGCCGGCAACGAAGCAGTTTTTGCCGTTCGCGTACTCGATGCACTTCTCGGTATGGAACTGGCCGGTCTTGCCGGTGATGCCCTGGGTGATGATGCGGGTGTCTTTGTTGATGAGGATGGACATGGGATTTACCTCACTGGACTGCCGCGACGATCTTGGTCGCGGCGTCCGCCATGGTGTCGGCAGTGATGATCGGCAGACCGGATTCGGCAAGGATCTGCTTGCCGAGGTCTTCGTTGGTACCCTTCATTCGCACCACCAGCGGTACGGCCAGATGGGTTTCGCGCGCCGCCGTCACCACACCGGTGGCGATGGTGTCGCACTTCATGATGCCGCCGAAGATATTGACCAGGATGCCCTTCACCTGGGTGTTCTTCAGCATGATCTTGAAGGCCTCTGTCACCTTCTCGGTGGTGGCACCGCCTCCGACGTCGAGGAAGTTGGCCGGTTCGGCGCCAAACAGCTTGATGGTGTCCATCGTCGCCATGGCCAAGCCGGCGCCATTCACCAGGCAGCCGATGTTGCCGTCGAGGCTGATATAGGCCAGGTCAAACTTGGAGGCCTCGATCTCGTCGGCATCTTCCTCGTCCAGATCGCGATAGGCGACGATCTCCTGCTGACGATAGAGGGCATTGGCGTCGAAGTTGAACTTGGCGTCGAGCGCCTTGATGTTGCCGTTTCCTTCCAAAATCAGCGGGTTGATTTCCGCCAGCGAAGCATCCGTCTCCATGTAGCAGGTGTAGAGCTTCTTGAAGGTGTCGATGGCCTGGGCCTGCGAAGCGGACGGCACACCAATGCCGTCGGCCAGTTGCTGGGCCTGCGCGTCAGTCAAGCCGACCAACGGGTCGGCAAACACCTTGATGATCTTCTCGGGGGTCGAATGCGCCACTTCCTCGATGTCCATGCCGCCTTCGGAAGAGGCCATGATCGCCACCTTCTGCGTGGCACGGTCGGTCAGCGCGGCGACGTAGTATTCCTTTTTGATATCGGCACCGTCCTCGACCAGCAGGCGCCGCACCTTCTGGCCTTCGGGGCCGGTCTGGTGGGTTTTGAGCTGCATGCCGAGAATGGCGCTGGCGTGAGCCCGCACTTCATCGGGCGAGCGAGCCAGCTTGACGCCGCCGCCCTTGCCGCGTCCACCGGCATGGATCTGGGCCTTCACCACCCAGATGCTGCCACCTAATTCCTGAGCGGCCTTGACGGCCTCATCGACGGAAAAACAGGGAATGCCGCGCGGGGTTGCCACGCCAAACTTCCTCAGGATTTCCTTGCCCTGATACTCGTGGATCTTCATGGATCTTCCTTGCCGATGGGTTGGGTAAAAGCCTTGCAGCCCATGCTGCAAGGCCGGGAATAGTACCATGCGATGGTTTTACAAATCGGCCACCCAGTCGATACTCGATGGCGGCAGATAGTGTTGCTGCACTTGGGAAATGTAAATGCGGTTGGTAACGAAAGCCGCATCGATCATGCCGCAGGTGGCGACCGACTGGTTGACATGCGCGGGCTTTCGGCATACGGCGACCAGTGGGTGCGTCGCCTTACGGTCGTCATGGCCTGATCCAGCAGGACACAATGTTTGTCGAAGAGCGGATGGGACATGGCGGTCTCCAGCGGATGGGCCGTGATAAAGTTCGCCCCCTCATTGTTTTGTCGTATCAGAATTTTGCGCCGACTGGATGCCAGCGGACCGGGAGAATGAAACATGAAATCGGATCGTGGCCTCGACGCCATCGAAACCGCCAGTCGCGATGAAATCACCGCCCTGCAACTGCAGCGCCTGCGCTGGAGCCTGCAACACGCCTATGACAACATCGCGCACATCCGCGCGAAATTCGATGCAGCCGGGGTCAAACCGGGCGACCTGAAGGAACTCGCCGACCTGGCGAATTTTCCCTTCACCACCAAGCAGGACCTGCGCGCCACCTACCCCTTCGGCATGTTCGCCGTGCCGGAAAGCCAGGTCGTGCGCGTGCATGCGTCCTCCGGTACCACCGGCAAGCCGACCGTGGTCGGCTACACGCAAAGGGACATCGACACCTGGGCACAGTTGATTGCCCGCTCCATCTACGCCTCCGGCGGACGACCGGGCGACAAGGTCCATGTTTCCTACGGCTACGGCCTGTTCACCGGTGGCCTCGGCGCCCATTACGGCGCCGAGCGACTCGGCTGCACGGTCATCCCCTTCGGTGGTGGCCAGACCGAGCGTCAGGTACAACTGATCCAGGACTTCAAGCCGAAGATCATCATGGTCACGCCTTCCTACATGCTCGCCATCGCCGACGAATTCGATCGCCAGGGCCTCAATCCCGCCGATTGCGCCCTCAAGATCGGCATTCACGGCGCAGAGCCCTGGACGCAGCAAATGCGCGGCGAGATCGAAAAACGCTTCGCCATCGACGCCATCGACATCTACGGCCTGTCGGAAGTGATGGGCCCCGGCGTCGCCCAGGAGTGCATCGAGAGCAAGGACGGCCCGGTGGTCTGGGAAGACCACTTCTATCCGGAAATCATCGACCCGAATACCGGCGCGGTTCTGCCCGAAGGCGAAATGGGCGAGTTGGTATTCACTTCGCTGACCAAGGAAGCCCTGCCGATCATCCGCTATCGCACCCGCGACCTCACCCGCCTGCTGCCGCCCAGCGCGCGTTCGATGCGGCGCATCGAGAAGATCACCGGCCGCTCCGACGACATGCTGATCATCCGCGGCGTCAATGTCTTCCCGAGCCAGATCGAGGAACTGATCCTCAAGCAGCCGAAACTCTCGCCGCACTACCAGCTCGAAGTCAGCCGCGAAGGTCATCTCGATGCGATGAACGTCAATGTCGAGATCAAGCCGGAATTCTCGACCGCCACGGCGGCGGAAAAGGAATACGTCGCCCACGAACTGCAACACCACATCAAGTCCTATGTCGGCATCTCGACGCGCGTCGAGGTCAAGGCCGTCGGCACCATCGAGCGCTCGGCCGGCAAGGCCAGGCGGGTCGTCGACACGCGGTTGAAGTAAACAAGTCGGCGCTGGCGGGACGGCGGAGAATCGCGGCCCGATTTATTGTTGCGCTTTCCTCCACTGACGATACATCAGCACAGCCTCCTCCTGGAGATTGCGAGTGGCTCGGATAAGCTCCTCCATCTCCATTTCGGACATCATGAATGATCCGTCGTACTCAAGGAGATTGCGGATCCGGTTGGTGTTTTCAAAGAGGCCGCGATCTCTTTCCGTCGCGGGCACGGCATGTTCCAGTGCCGTAAAGAGAATCTGGCGGTGTCCCTGTTTATCGTCGGGCCGATAGCCCAGCGTCTTGAATGCCACCATGGAAAATGCATGGGCGGCATCATAAACATTCTTGAAGCGGCCGGTATCCGAGATACCCGGCAGTGCCGCATCGGCCAGGCCATTATTGCCTTCGCGCAGATGGGTCTCGAGTTCGGTGGCCGTCGGCACGTGCCGCTTGAGCTTACCGCTGTGCAGCAGATTAAGCAGGTTGGCCGGTTTCGATACCACAGTCGTCTCCCTTGATCAGTTCGATGATGGGTTCAGCCAGTACCCTGGCGACGAATGAGTCATGCTTCCCAGACTCGCGACGGTATTCGTCGGCATGAAAAACCTTGACGTTGATCGTTCGGCCAATGCGTTGCTGCAAATCCAGGCAGGCATTCATGAGCCCGCCATAGTCGAGGTTGTCCCCCGCGATGAGGACATCCACATCACTGGATGCACGATCAGTTTTATTGGCGAGCGAACCGAAAATGAAGGCCCGCTGCGGATGGAATGGCCAGATCGCCTCGCGCAACAAGTCGGCGATGCCATACGTCTTGATCGCAAAGCCGACTAGTTCCTCGTACAGAGAGCATTCTGGATTGGCTCGAAAGACCCGTTGATTGCCGCGTTTTGTCTCGAGCAGGATGCCGGCCCGTGAAAGTTGGTCAAGTTCCCGCTGGATGGCCGAAACCGTGACGTTTGTCATCCTCGCAATCTCGCGCATGTAGAGTTCGCGTTCCGGTGCGGAATACAGGAGCCCCAGCACACGCTGCCTGGTTTTTGGGAAGAGTGCATCTGCCAGTGACATTACGTTCTTTAATCACGTATTAAAGTACGCAATATTAGAACATATATGGAGATTTTCGGTTTTACTGAGTTTGGCCCGCAGGCACCCCAAAAGTCGGCGCTGGCGGGACGGCGTCGCTTGCCTCTCGCACCGGCATGAATTACATTAGTGGCGGTTATGTAATTCAAAGGAGCCATCATGCGCAGCACCCTGACCCAACGCGGCCAAACCGTCGTTCCCGCACCCATTCGCAAGCACTTCGGCCTGAGCCCCGCCGACGGGCTGGAGTGGGTCATCGAAGGCGAATCCCTGCGCGTCAGCCCGGTCCGCGCCGATCCGATCGCCGCCTTTCGCGGGCGCGGCAAGGGTGGATCGACGGCCCGCCTGCTGGCCGAACGCCACGCCGATAGCCAGCAAGAATGAAGCGCTGGTTGCTCGATACCTCCGCCCTGCTGGCGCTGCGCGACGACGAAGCAGGCGCGGACGAGGTAGCCGCGCTGCTGGCCGAAGCGCAAACAGGAAAAGTACGCTGCTTCGGCTGCTTCATCACCCTGATGGAAGTCCTCTACCGCGTCTGGAAGGACGAAGGCGAAGCCGCCGGCCGGCTGGCGCACGCGCAGTGCCTGGCCCTGCCCATCGAATGGCTGCACGAAACGCCGGAACTGCTCGAAGCGGCGGCACGCCTGAAAGCCACGCAGCGACTCTCGCTGGCGGATGCCTGGATCGCCGCCGCCGCAGAACTGAAAGCTGCGACGCTGGTGCACAAAGACCCGGAATTCTCCGCTTTGCCGCTACCGCAACAGGTTTTGCCGTACAAATAGGGCTAGCAAAAAGTCGGCGCTGGCGGGACGGCGGCAGTCGGCCAGAAGCAGTCTGTCAGGCTCTCGCAGCCATGATCATTCGAGCGGTAGGTCCACTCTGAAACCTGCCGGATGACCTACTTCGAGAGGTCCGGCCACAGCTGACGGTGGGCCTGCGGTTCGTCTCGGGCAGGAATGCATCGGTAAGCCTCCCTTCGACGGTAAATCACAACGGATCCGCGTTGGGGTCATGTTTCATCGATACGAGGTCACTGACTCGCACGGCAAGTCATTGGGCTACGGGATCAGGTACGATCTGATTGACTTGACCCAAAGCGGTATTCCTTCCGGAAGTTCAGGCGGAACGAGGAATATTGAATGGCGATTAACATTAAACTTGTACCGATGGTCCGCGCGACGTACGTGTTTTATAGGCTGAAATGTCAATGAAAATTCTTTCTTGGAATATCCAATGGGGCCGCGGCTGCGATGGCGTTGTCAGCATTCCACGCATAGCTAGCGTAATTAGCGATATGGATGAATTTGATGTTATCTGCTTACAGGAAGTAGCAATAAATCACCCTGGCTTGCCGGGCTCCAAAGGTGAAGACGAAGTCGATCAGTTGATGGCAGAGTTTCCGGGTTATTCCGCACACCTTGGAATAGGAAGCGACCTTCTTGGTGAGAACAATACCCGGCGACTGTTTGGAAATTTGATCTTGTCTCGACTGCCTGTGATGCAGGTCTTTCGACACTCATTGCCATTTCCTGCTGATTACGGGAATCAAGGCATGCCACGAATAGCATTGGAGGTCATCATTGCTGTCGGTGACAGGTTGTTACGCGTTACAACGACCCATTTAGAATATTATTCAGTTGAACAGCGCACTGCACAAATTAGCCAACTCCGAACGATTCACGGTGAAGCACTATCGCAGGCTTCGAATAGAAACAATACCAGTGATCTTGACCCACCTTTCTGGGCGCCAGTGCGCCCAATCTCGAGTGTTTATTGTGGCGATTTCAACTGCGAGCCAAGTGCGCCAGAACTCGCTATTCTGATGAAGCCTTATGAGAGCTTCGAGTCATGTCTGACAGATGCATGGCTCATCGCAAATCCAGGTATGCCGCACGCATTTACTGTCGGCCTCAAGGGCTGCGCTTGGCCGGATAGGGCCTACTGCTGCGATTACTTTTTTATTTCACAGAATCTTTGTGACAGTGTAAAGCGAGTGTCCGTTAATCAGGGCACGGATGCGTCTGACCATCAGCCAGTTCTTCTAGAGTTGACTACATTACCAAGTTAAACAATATGTGAAGTGCCTATCTGTGCCGGTGCAAATACGAGCACAGTTTCACGGGTTGGTTCAGCGCCCGTGGGCTTTACAACTGACGCACCATAGCGTTCTAA
>JACDZI010000048.1 GCA_013426785.1 Rhodocyclaceae bacterium
CTGGCTCCTATACGCCGATCTTCAACTGGCTCCATTACGGCGATCGCTGACAACCCCTCGGCCTCCGAAGACAGACTTTGCCGAATTGTCAGATGTAGCTGCTGTTCCGTATTTGGACAACAACCGGCGCGAGAGTTACAAGAAGTTCCTTTCTCAGCCCTATCCTCGTGCTTTCGCCATCGCCAAAACGGGCAACATCGGCTGGGCGTATGAGGGTGCCGATCCACTGGGTAGGGCACTGACAAATTGCGAGAGCTACGCCAAAATAGCCTGCACCCTGTATGCGGTTGATGATGATGTTGTTTGGGACTCTGCGGTAAATAGGTAACCCATGAGGAAGGGCTGCTATCAGCCACCACCGTTTCAGAACGGCCAGAAGCAGACATGTGTCAATAATCGTCATGGCATAATATTATGCGCAGTGTTTTGCACATTCGACTCCTACCGCTCTAACAACGGATTGCTTTACGACCTATGAACTCTATTCAACAAATCGATGTCGAGCGCGTTCGGTCTGTTTTCTTTCCTTATGCAACCCAACGCCTTGCAGCATTAAAAACGCATAAAACTCGGCTGGTTCATTACACGAGTGCCGAGGTTGCAGTCAGCATTCTTAAGAATCGAGAGGTATGGATGAGAAACGCCACGACCATGAACGACTACAAGGAAGTCGAGCATGGTTTCGAATGCCTCAATCATGCATACAAAGGCGAAGCTGGTCAGTTGTTCAAGAAGGTTATGGATGAAAACTTTCCTGGCGCCGCTGCAGAGATAGAAACACGATTCAATGCATGGTTGCCCGGGTTGAGACGAGACACTTATCTCACGTGCGTTTCCGAACACCTTTATGGTGAAGATACATATGGCCGTCTGTCGATGTGGCGCGCTTATGGTGGCAAGACAGGAGTTGCGCTTGTCCTTAACAGTGCCCCCTTCTATAGCGAAACTAATGCGTTAAAAGCCTATTCAAGTCCTGTCGCTTATCTTGACGAAGCACAGTTCGCGCGTCATTTTGCAGAGATCGTCACAGGAATGGCGTCAGCTGCTGATTTGATTCAACAGATTGGAAAAGAGCGGACCTTCCAGCTAACGTTCAATATGCTCAGGTTTGCCGTGCTATGCACAAAGCACCCAGGATTCCGGGAAGAGCAAGAGTGGCGGGTTATCTATTCGCCGACAATGGAGTTATCCGAGCGTATTGTCGGATCTATAGAAACCGTCGGCGGCACCCCTCAGAAAGTATTCAAAATTCCACTGCGGAACGTCCCTGAACAAGGGCTATATGGAATGGATGTTCCCGAAATTCTTGACCGGATCATTATTGGCCCCACAGAGTTTCCGGGTGCAATCTATCAGGCGTTCCATCAGATTCTGACAGACCTTGGTGTACCTAATCCAGAGCAGCGGATTGCGATTTCAGACATTCCGTTGCGCTGAAGTTGATCTGGCTGCTTAGGGTCGCTATGAGTCGGTCGAGTCGATGCAATTCGCTATCAGATACGGACAGACATCCGCATCCACCCAGATCGCCATGCTCAGGCTTTTCCAGGTTCAGGATCGGGACGGGTACGGAACAACTGGGGAGCCTCATCCGTTCCGATCTGTCGAAGGCGCTCGGCCCGGTCCTGGAGCCGCGTCACCCAACTCGCAGTTAGCCCCGGGGTACGGGACACCGCGACCAGCCGTTCCGGATCGGGACGATGCTCGGCCCAAAGGATCAGGAGGTCGGCAATCGTGACCGGATCGGGATTACGTCCGATCCGCTCGAAACCATCCCCCGGTTCGGCCGCGCCCTCCTCCAGAACCCGGTAATACCAGCCGGTGATGCGGTGTTCGGCGATGAACTGCGCCATGCCATTGACTCCGAAGCGATGGTCGATCTTCCAGCACGGAGTACGGGGCTGGCAGACCTGGATCCGAGCATCCCCCAATTGGAAGACATCGCCGATGGCGAGGTTGGCTTCGTCCCAGCCGGGACAGGAAAGGTTCTCCCCAAGGGAGCCGGGTATGAGGGCATCCTCGGCCTCCGGGAAGGCCGACGCCAGAGTGGCATAGTGGGCCACCGGATACTGGTGCAAGGCTTTCTCGGGGCCACCATGCACCCGCCGGTCCGCCTGAGCATCGCCCGCCAGTCCCTCCGTGCCAACCCAGACGGGCTGCTGGACTTCCTGTTTGAAGATGCCGGTGGGACGATTCTCCGGCGGCAGCGGCCGGATGCCGCCTTGAAAGAGGCGAACCGGGTTATTGCAGTTACTCATGGATCTTCCCCCGGCCAGCCTTGATCGATGACCTGCGGGTCTTGCCTTCCAGCCGCTTCGTCACCGAACTGCGGGTTGGTTTTGTTGGGCGGCGCTTCCTGGGCAGGACCGCGACGCTGTCGATCATCTCCTGCAGGCGGCGTAGTGCCTCCAGCCTATTCCCTTCAAGACTCCGGTACTCCTGGGCCTTGATGACGATCACGCCCTCCTTGCTGATGCGCTGATCCCCAAGTTTCAACAGTCGTTCGCGAATTGGTTCAGGTAGCGAGGATGCTTGGATGTCGAAGCGCAGATGCACGGCACTCGAGACCTTGTTGACGTTCTGGCCACCGGCGCCCTGGGCACGGATCGCCGATAGCTCAACTTCATCGAGGGGGACCGGGTAGCGGGAGGTCATCGCGATGATGAAGAGCGGAAATCCTGGGCTGGCATATTCGTTCTCTATCGCTTTTCGCGATGCGCGGTCATTGCCAATTTATCGGTATCGAACCCGAGCTGACGCAGCCGGTTGAGCAGCGCCTCATACGTCTCCCTGCCAAGCCCCGGTTCCCGGGCCAAGACCCAGAGATATTCTCGACGTGGCTCACTGATCGCGACCAGTTGATATTCCGGATCAAGATCGACGATCCAGTAATCACCCCAAACGGCAGGAATGAACGACAGCCACGCCGGCGCAAAACGAACCTCCAGTTTCGGGGAGGTTGGCGCGCCGATTTGGCGCGCTTCGCCAACAGCTTCGTTCCATTCGCCGTTTTCCAGGCGACACCGGTTGATCACCTGCACATTCCCCTCAGGCTTGAGACGGTATTCCGCGCTGGTGTCGCTGACACATTTTTTCTGGAACCAGTTCGGATACTTCGCGATCTCATACCAGCGTCCCATATAGCGCGGGACGTCCACAGCGGCGATTGTCACCAGCGGAGCACTTTCGCCAGCGGCAAAGGCAACGCGCGACAGGATGCCGATCACCAGCAGGCTCAACAGGAGGGTGATGCGTCGTAGGGACATGGTTCCCTGCCTCATCTCATGACGTCACTTATCGACCACCCCACGGCATGACCGGCACGGTGGAAATGCTGTTGGCGGGGGCCCCATCGATGAGCTTTCGACTGATCGCGACATAGACGAGCGTTTGGTTCGCTGCATCCCACATGCGCACAACGCGGGTTTCCTTGAACAGGATCGAAGTGTCTTCGGAGAACACGGTTTCGTCCTCTGGCAGCTTCGGCGGAAGCACGATCGGCCCGGTCTGGCGACACGCCAGGGAAAACTGCGAGGGATCCTGAGCCAAACCGACCGCACCGGAAATGCCACCGGTCCTGGCCTGGCTGACATGGCACGTAACGCCGGGCACTTTGGGATCATGAAACGCCTCGACGCAAACCTTGTGGTTGGCGCCGATGAACTTCCAGGCGGTGGTGACGCAGCCGATGGTTTCAGCGTGGGCGATGCTCGATGCCAGGCACATCAATAAGGGGATCAGGATCTTCTGTTTGGGAAATGGTTTCATGGTTTAAGTGTGTCACGGTAACAAATTGAATTCGGGCAATTCCCAGCCCATCAGTTCCGCCAGTCGGCAGATGACCCAGTCCGACTCCTTCTCCGTGAAACTGGATTCACGCGTTTGCAATCCAAGATGGCAACGCTCCAGAACTTCTTTCTCGGAGAGGTTCTCCTTGAAAGCAATCGTCTGGGCCTGCCCGGCCAGGATGTTGGCCATGTCCTCGCACTGCTCATAGCGAGCCAGCACGACTTCCTGAGGGGCATTGGGACGGCTCTGTCCCGGCTTGACATACATCGCCATGAAGGACTGCGGGGGCTCGATCTGGTGGTCGAAAGGCATGGCATCAACTCCCGGCGTGCTGCCGGAGCGGCCTGAGGATGTCCTTCAGCCCGTTGTGATCGATCTCCTGCATGAGGGCCAGAAGGCGTCCGATCTCCCCGGGCGGGAACCCTTCCCTCGCGAACCAGTTGAGGTAGTTTCCCGGCAGGTCGGCAATCAGGGTGCCCTTGTGCTTGCCAA
The DNA here is from genome assembly GCA_013426785.1 of Rhodocyclaceae bacterium. GTDB lineage: Bacteria > Pseudomonadota > Gammaproteobacteria > Burkholderiales > Rhodocyclaceae > Sulfuricystis. The sequence goes on from JACDZI010000048.1 coordinate 4,282, forward strand.
AGGGCATGGCGCGCGTCACCAGCAATTCGAGATCCTCGGGGCGCAATTACTGCACCGTCACATCCGGTTGGTTGCCGGCCGCCGCGGTCACGATCGCCAGCACCCCGACCAGCGCCTCGGTGCCATCCCGCAGGAGCCCGATGCTGTTCTCGTCCACCTGGGTGGCGGAGAGCAGGTGGTGCAGGTCGGGCAGTTGCAGTTCCCGATACTTCCGGGCGAAGTGGGCGGCCTGCATCGCGAGGATGCGGGCAGCTTCCGCCAGGCGTTCTCGATCATCTCCTCGGACAATTGCCAATAGGCACGAAACTCGAGGAAGACGGGATCCTTAGCATCCATGACAAAAAACTCCGGGTGGGGGATGGCGATAAGATACCGCAACCCTCTTCACCTTCCTGCTCCATGATGTCCCAACGCACCGAAAGAGAAATGGCCGCCCTGCTGGCCAAGTTCGACGAACAACTGGGCCGGCTCGACACCTGGTCAGAAGCGGCGCGCTGCAAGCTCGAAGCCTGGCGCAAGGATCTGGAGCATCGCCAGATGGAAGTCGATCCCGACCTGCACTGCAACTGCGACGACTGATTCCTTCCATGTGTTCCGCCATCGAATACCAGGGCCGGAAGGTCTATTTCAGGGATGAGAACCCATGGGTGCCAGTCCTACGGAAACGGGGGCTGGACAAGATCGAACCCGAAGTTCGCTGGATGCCGTGGGGCACCGCCTTCGGCCAACGGGGTCAGAGCAGCACGGCGCTGCCGGAAGGCCCCTGCGCCCGGCACGAGTCCATCAAGAACGGCAAGTGGCTCAAGTGGCATTCCCACCCCGTGCAGATCCGCGTCGATCGGTTCATGGAGCGCAGCAAGGACAAGGCGGAGCACTGGTTCGATCTGAAGGACGGCGAAGTCATCCAGGGCTGCCTCGCCGAAGGCAGGGTGGCAGGCAAGGATGTGATGGCGGTGTATGTCGTCACGGTGCCGGCACCTCCGGAATTCGCTCATATCCATGAACGCTGGCCGCGCATCGTGAGTCATACCGCTCCATGAAAGGCCCATCCCTCCTCCTTCGCTGCCTGGTGCTGATCGCGACACTGCTGCCGGCAGCCTCCATGGCCGAGACCCTCACTGGGCGGGTAGTGGGGATTTCGGATGGGGATACGCTGACCTTGCTGGACAACGAGCACCGGCAGCACAAGATCCGGCTCGGTGGAATTGACGCACCCGAATCGCATCAGCCATTCGGGCAGAAGTCGAAGACAAACCTCTCCGCCCTCACCTACAATCGGGAGGTGGTCGCTGAATGCGGAAAGACTGACAAGTACAGGTGGAAAATCTGCAAGATCCTCGTCGACGGGCAGGACATCAATCTTGAGCAGGTGAAGGCCGGGATGGCCTGGTGGTATCGCCAATATGCCAAGGAGCAATCACCGAAGGATCGCGAGGATTACGAGGTGTCTGAATCCTGGGCGAAGATGCGGGGGCTCGGGCTATGGGCGGACACCAACCCCACGCCTCCCTTGGAGTGGCGGCATCGTAACTGACCAGGCCCGTCTTCGAAATCCTGAGGTACTCGGGCAACCGTATCCGACTACCAGCCAAGACCTTTCATGGAGGGTTGGCCAGATGCAACCATATTTCATTGCGCCGCAGAAACCAGGGTGTGAACGGAGGGTTGTAGCGGGAGTACACGGCTTCGCCTACCCAAACCAGGTTGGCAGCACGCAAGGCCGCCTGCAGCTTGGCCAAGTGCTCGCTATAGTTGGCATCTGACCAAAACCCCGAATAGCGAATGACGGCCACGCGGCTGGGTGCAACGTCCCGGAGCGTGATCCGCGTGTCCAGAGGCTCCGGCGCGCTGGCTTGCGTGACCCCCTTGGGCAGCACGAACTGAACCCGAAAACCACCCGGCGCAGCTGTTTGGGTGACGGGTGCGGTCATCTCCAGCTTGACCGGTTCGGCGGCTTGCATCACCGGCGCGGTCATCGCCAATTTGTGCTCACCCTTGTTCTTGCCAAAGATATAGCCCGCCAGAATCGGGAAGGCGAGATTACCGGCTTCATCAGCAGGCCCGGCCACCACAACCTCAGCGACTGAGTACGCTGCGTATTCGCGCACCTCGATACCATCAAGCTCCTGGACTACCTTGTAGTCGGGCTCTTCTGTGGCTTGGCTGATCATGGGAAATGCCAAAAACAAGAGGCTGCACAGCGGAGCCCACACGCTGACAGCGGTCTTCGAGCGCGTATTGGTTCGTACGCCATGCAAACGTGGGCAGTCCATCTTTATGTTCTGGAGCCTGAGTAATTATGGGTTTGCACTATGGAGTATTCGTGGACGATTGTAAGTACGATAGCGAACATGAAGCAGCCATCATCTTGTTATCACATTTGCCGTTCCGCAACGTAAAGGATCCATCGTCGTGAGAGTCGTGGTGCAACGAGTCAGTCAGGCATCAGTAACCGTTGCCGGACAAACCGTGGGCGAAATTGGCCGTGGACTTCTGGTGCTTGCCGGTTTCGAGGAGGCCGATCAGCCGGCAGACCTCGACTGGATGACACAGAAGCTGGTCAAGCTGCGCATCTTTCCCGATGACGCAGGGGTGATGAACCGTAGCGTGACGGATATCGATGGCGAAATCCTTGCCGTTTCCCAATTCACCCTTTATGCCTCCACCCGCAAGGGCAATCGACCCTCATGGGGACGGGCAGCGCGAGGAGAGGTGTCCGAGCCATTGTTCGAGCAGTTCGTCAAACGCCTTGCGCTGGCGTTGGGGAAACCGGTGCCGACAGGAGTGTTCGGTGCCGACATGCAGGTCAGCCTCGTTAATGATGGTCCGGTGACCATCACACTTGATTCAATAAGTCCCGAGTAGGCAACGCATGCTTCAGAGAAAGCGTTCTCGTTGGTCTCCCTGTAACGGCATCGACAACTTCAGTGCCGGCCACCCGCGTTAGCATCCGGACTTTCACCCCCCCACAAAGTCATCATGCGCATCACCGTTGATCTTCCCCACGCCTATCGCCTCATCAACCATGGTCCCGTCACCCTGGTGAGCAGTGCCCACGGAGGCGCCACGAATGTCATGGCTGCTTCCTGGGCGATGCCCCTGGACTTCGACCCACCCAAGGTGGCGGTGGTGATCGATGCCAACGCCTATACCCGACAACTGATCGAGACGTCAGGCGAATTTGCCCTCAATATCCCCTGTCGGGCTATCGCGGCCAATGTACTGAAGGCCGGATCGGCATCGGGTAAGGATCTCGACAAGTTTGCCCATGCCGGGCTCACGCCCTTTCCCGCTCGGGTAATCGGCGCCCCCCTGGTCGAAGGGTGCGTGGCCTGGTTGGAGTGCCGGGTACTTCCTCGCCCCGATAACCAGCAACGCCATGATCTGTTTCTCGCCGAAGTGGTCGCGGCCCAGGCGGATGATCGGGCGTTTCGGGATGGAAGATGGCTGTTCGATGACGAGAACCTACGAACCCTGCACTATTTCGGCGGTGGCTCATTCGCCGTCACGGGCAGTCAGTTTGAGGTCAATGGCGATAACACCTGACGTGACAGAACTCGGGGTCAATATCCGCAGGCACTATCCCCTTGGGCCTCACCCATAACCCCGTGGAATGGCACCTGTACCTGATCGAGTGCATCGATGGCTCCCTCTATACCGGGATCACCACGGATGTCGCCCGTCGTTATGCCGAGCATCTCTCCGGCCAAGGAGCGCGCTACACCCGTTCCCACAAACCCTTGTGCTTGGTAGCATCCGCCCCCGTCGGCACGCGATCCGAAGCGTTACGCGCCGAACTGGCAATCAAGCGACTACCCAAGGAACAAAAGGTCAGCGCAGTCAGGTCTCTAGCCCACCTCATCACTCACACTTCATCAGGGAGCAATAACATGAATAAGTCCGAACTCGTCGAAGCCGTTGCAACAGCCGCCGAAATCACCAAGTCCGATGCCGAGAAGGCGCTGGCCGCGACCATCGCGTCGATCGTCAAGGCGGTCGCCAAGGGCGATACCGTTACCCTGGTTGGCTTTGGCACCTTCAAGTCATCCAAGCGTGCCGCCCGTACCGGTCGCAACCCGCAAACCGGGGCTGCCCTGAAAATCGCAGCCACCACCCTGCCCCGCTTCACCGCTGGCGCCACCTTCAAGGCTGCCGTTGCCGGCAAGAAGGCCAAGAAGAAGTAAGCAGCTATCGCTGACTGAAAACGGTGGGGCGCTCATCCCCCACCGGCTTGGCACTATGAATGAGTCGAAAGCGATTCCCCATCCTTCGTAGGCAGCACATTCCGAACGTCGATACCACCGCGGGTTCGGTCAAGAGGTGCGCTTACCAAAAAGGCAGGAGTCGATTGCGAATGGTCAAGTATTGGGGGGCAGGTCCTCGGCCTTATGTGAAGCTTTCCATAAGGCCGATTATGCATAGCCTCCGATTATGGAAAGTAGCTTGTTGAAACGCGCGCCAAAGCCTGATTGATTGGCGATGGTGCGCGGGCTGTACTTCACATAATTATAGGGTTCGCAAGAAGTTGAGCAGCGAGTCAGGTGCCCGATAGCGCAGGATCTTCGAACTGGGTTCATGAAGTCTGGCCAGTGCTCGTTCTTTCATTGCCAAGTCGGCCTCAACGTAATGGTGGGTAGTCACCGGACTCTCATGTCCGAGCCAGAGCGCAATGACGCTGATGTCGACACCTGCCTGCAATAGATGCATTGCGGTTGTGTGGCGGATTGTATGCGGCGAGACTTTCCGCTTCGCCAACGCAGGCTGAGATTCCGTTGCGCGCTGGACCGCCAATGTCAGTCTGAGCGTGACATTGGCGCGAGTCATTTCGCGCCCATTCCGACTGGGCAGCAAGGGTGCCTCTGCCATCAGTTCTGGATTCGCCCGCAACCAGGCACGTAGTGCCTTGACGGTCGTATGCCACAACGGCACGCTACGCTGCTTGCGCCCCTTGCCGTGCAGATGGACACAAGCGGCGCTGGCGTCGAGCACCACATCGCCGACCTTGACCCCGACCACCTCCGATACGCGCGCGCCGGTGTTGTACATCAACAGAAACAAGGCATGATCGCGCTGACTGAGCCATGAGGCACCCGGTTCTCCGATCACCGCCAGCATCTCATCACGGGTCAGGTAGCCGAACATCGGACGCTCGTAACGCTTGACCGGAACCCCTAGGGCACGCTCGATCACCTGAAGCGACGCCACATCCCGGTGGCCAGCGAACTTGAGAAACGACCGCAGCGCGGCCAGACGGGCATTGCGACTGCGCACGGAATTGTGCCGTTGCCGCTCAAGATGATCGAGGAAGTCCATGATCAATTCCGGCGTCACGTCGGCCAACACCATTGCAGCAGGGGCCTTGCCCAATCGCTTCTCGGCAAAGTCGAGGAACAGCACGAACCCGTCGCGATAGGCGGCAACGGTCTGCGGACTGAGAGCGCGCTGCTGGGTCAGGTACTCGCCGAAGTAGGCTTGCACCAGGGCAGGAAACGACGGTGGCAGTTTGGCTCGCTTACTCATCGCCATCTCCCGCAAGATCAGCGAAGCGCTCAAACTTGCCGCCGGCTAAGGCCATCAGCTCCGGAACGGCGGTGAGATACCAATAGGTGTAAAAGATCTCGGTGTGGCCCATGTAGGTCGACAGGGCGAGCATCATCTGGTCGATGTCGGTGCCATCCGCATGCCAGCGCATCAGACGCCGCACCACGAAGGTATGACGCAGGTCATGCAGGCGGATGGCGGTATGGCCACCCCGGTTCACCCAGCCGAGACGGTCACGCAATGTATTGAAGACGCGGTGGGCCTGACGGTCGCCCAGCGTCATCCCGAGCCGGCGGCCGCGACTGCTGATCAGAAACGGCATGTCAGCAACGGTAGCGACATGCCGTGCGCGTGCCTTGCGGTATTTCACCAATGCGGCGACCGTTGTCGGGTGGACAGGGAGCAGTCGGGACTTGGCAAACTTGGTCTGCCGGATCGTCAGCATCCCGCGTTTCAGATCAACATCGGCGTCTCGCAGATGCAATGCCTCGGAGACGCGCAGGCCGGCGGAAGCCATCAAGCCGAACAGGGTCTCGTAGGTGGCGGGACGAATGCTGCCGGACGGTTCGAGCTGCCGGGCCGCCGCCAGCAAATCGATGACCTCCTGGTCATGGAAGATGTGCGGAGCGACACGTCCCGGCTCCGGGCCGAAGGAGAGCTCCTCCGGCACTTCGGTCTCCGGCTCAAACTGTTTCAGGTAACGGGCGAAGTGGCGAATCCTCGCGAGACGTGCGGCCCAAGTCGATGGTGTGCCGCGTTGCCATTTATCCTGTTTGGCCAAGTCGATCATAAGATCGACCGTCAGGGGCCCCCGATGCTTGTGATCGGAAACATAGCGGGCAAACCCAGCCAACAGCGTACTTCGGGAATGCAGTTTGAAACCAAGACGCTGCCGTTCATCGAGATAGTCATCAATCCGCTGCTGCAAGCTGACGCGCGCGCTCATGCCACACTCCCCGGCCAAGGCAAGGCGACGGCTGCCAACTTCGGCGTATCGAGCTTGGCGTAAATCAGGGTGCTGTTCAGCGAGCGATGGCGCAGCAGGTCGGCGACTTCCTTGAGTGAGCTGCCACGCTCAACGAGACGGCACGCCACGGTATGGCGCAAGGAATGGGCGCTAGCATCCGGCAAACCGATGCGGCGGCACGCACACTTGATCACCTTCTGTACCGCACATGATGTGATGGGAAGCATCCGGCCGGCAACCTGCCGAACGAATACGGCTGGATGGCGGATTGTGGGTCGTTCGTGCAAGAGATAGTCAGCAAGGGCCTTGCCGGTTTCTTCAGGAAGAGGAATTACATCCTGCCGAAGCGACTTGGTACCTCGCAGCATCAGTATGCCGGCCTGCCAGTCAATATCATTGATGGCGAGATTGGCAATCTCACCAGAGCGCAGCCCTAAATCGAGTGCCAAATGCACAATCGCATAAGCGCGCTTTGGCGTCTTGCGTGCCAATGCAGCTGTGCCCAGCAATCGTTCAGCATCCTCGACGCTCAATGCCCTTGGCAGGGTTGCGAGCCGCCAATGGATTGGGTTCGCAATCACTGCTACAAGCTTGCTAACCTGATCGCCGCAGGTGGCTCGGTAACGCAGATAACTCCGCAGTGCCACGGTATGTTGTGAAGCATTGGAGGCCGAGGGGTTCTCTGCCAGTCGCCGTGCAAGGAATTTCCGCACATCGTCAGGATGCAATCGGACAATCACGATCTCGCGCTGCTTGAACCTTCCCTCCAGCAACCGGCCGATGATGCGCAACCGACTTTTACGCGTACCGGCGGCCAACCCACGAACATCCCGCAGGTGTTCATCGTAGCGTCGCAATTCTTCTGTGATGTATGCCGAATATGTCGAAGCTTCCAGGGAATTCGGCGTATCCCCGCTCGTCGTTGGAATGGTCATAACGGTCTCCTGAAATGGAGCCGTTACTTCAAAGCACCGCCGCGATTATGTCGAGCTAATGCTCAGGTCTACCTTTGCAAACCATTGCGCCATCTACATCTGCTGAATACCACCCGTGGCTACTTTCCATAATCGGAGGCTATGCATAATCGGCCTGAGCCGACCTTGAGCCTGCACCCTGACTCCGTCGGCAATGTGCCGGTCACCGGCCGTTCTGCTTGCGCCCCGAATCACCTTCATGATGAGTCCCGAATCATTATCAGGACTTCAAAAATTCCGCCCGCCCCGTCGTTCTCCGAATGTCAGACCACCACTCGATCATCGGAGGACACCATGCACACCACCCGCCTGCCTTCTTCCCGGCGACTGCCCTTGCTTGTCGCCATCCTCGCCACGCTCGGTGGCGCCCCGTCTGCGCAAGCGCAAAGCGCGGAGACGGCCCTGGCCGATGCCGGCAACTACACCGTGCAGGTGCGGACCACCATCTTCTATCCGTTCATGTCCGACAACCGCGGCACGCTGCGCGGCGCCGGGTTCGTCATCGACAAGGCGCGCGGCTGGATCGTGACCAACGCCCATGTTGCCAGCCGCTCGGCGGCCACGATTTCCGTGTCCTTCCGCAACCAGGCGCCGATCGCGGCGCGGCGGGTCTATGTCGATCCGTTCCTGGATTTCTCGCTGCTGGCCGTCGACCGCAAGGACTTGCCCGCCGACGTTCGCGACGCCAGACTGGATTGCAGCGACCCGCCGCATTCCGGCGCTCAGGTCGTCGCCTTCGGCCATCCCAACGGCCTGGCCTTCACCGGTTCGCAGGGCATCGTCTCCGGCCTCACCTCGCAGTTCGGCCCGGAATACCTGCAGACCGACGCGGCGATCAATGCCGGTAGTTCCGGCGGCCCGCTGATCCGCCTGGCCGGCGGCCTGGTCACCGGCATCAACACCGGCCGCCTGCAAAAGAGCCAGGGCGCCGGTTTCGCCCTGCCCATGCAATACGTCTGCAAGATCGTCGACCTGCTGGCCACCGGGCGGGACCCCTCGCCGCCACGACTGGAATGGCGGCTGTTCCAGGCCTCCGCCGATGCCGCCACGATCAAGGTCGCCCGTCCGGGGCGCGCCGCGGCCCTCGGCCTGATGGCCGGCGACGTGATCGCCGCAGTGAATGGCAAGGCCAAGCTCGGCAACGAAACGCAGGTGATCCACGCCATGCGCGGCAGCCGGCAGGTCCGGCTGGACGTGCTGCGCAACGGCGAGACCGTGGCCTTGCAGGGCGAACTGGAAGCGAGCGAGCCGGTGCTGGGCCGGCGGGGCATTGCCGTCTCCGGCATGGTGCTGGACGATCCCAGCCCCGAGTGGATGGCGGACATCGCGCCGCGCGGCGTCTTCGTCGAGGGCGTGCTGCCCGGCACCCTGGCCGAGAATGCCGAAATCGAGGCCAGCGACTACATCGTCGCCATCGACGACACGCCCACGCCGGATATCGCCGCCGCCGAACATGCCCTGCGCCAGGCCGTCGCGGCAACCGGCCGGGCGAGGCTCACCATCCAGCGTACCGGCGGCGACAAGAGCAACCGCGCGCCGTTCGCTTGGTTCGAACGCATGCTGAAGCTGGACGATCTGAAGCCGGTGCGGGCGGAAGACCTCTGATCGGCGCACACATGCGGGGATGCCGCTGATGCGCTAAAAGCCATCGAAAACTGGCAGGCGTCGGATTTCAAAGCCGCTCCTCCTGCCTCGCCCGAATCAGAAGGGGTGGCGGGAGCAACGGCTAATTCGCAGGAGCAAACTGGCGGTGATGACCCATCCCGATAACTACTGAGTCTTGCCTTTCCGACGAGGATGCCTCTTGGAAAACGCGGGGATTTCGTTCTTTATGGCAATCTCCGCATCATTGGAATCGTAGGAGGCGTCTGCGGCAGCGTCGGCAATGCTGCTACGTGCATCCTTGTCCGCCAACTTGTGATGTTCCTTGTTGGGACAGGATTCGACCTCTTCCTTGAGGGCTTTGGCGAGCGCCATCAAGCCGCGCTGCGAGGCGACCCATTCGCGCATGGTCTCGCGCATTTCCGCCATCTCGCGTTTCAGGGCGGCGATTTCCGATTCGAGTTGCCTGTTTCTCGTTTCCTGATTGCGCAGAGCATTCTCCTTGATGCGCTGGTCGAAATCCTGTTCGCGTGCCTGTTGTCTGGCCATTCTCGCCGCGTTCTGGGCATTGACGACCGCCAGCGTATCCGCCTTGCTCTTGAGGGTTTTCGCCTTGATCATTGCCGCAGTGACATTCATGTTCACGGCGTTTTGCGTTCTGGCGACGATGGCGTCGCTACGCAATTTGGCGATCAGCAGGTCTTTCTCATCCATGGCATCTCCCTTTCTTCAAGTCCATCCCGCGACACGGTCATCCACGGCGGGCGCGATATCCCGGCGCCGGGAGCGGATCGCTATTGTGCGACAACTTTGCCGTCGCGCCAGCGCCGACTTTATCGCATCGGCATCCGGCCGGCGGCGGCCTATTCCACATCCCAGAGAAACTCGCCGAACTGCTCCTTGAGGCGCGCCAGGCCGGCCAGCCGCAGCCGGTCCATGTCGTCCTTCGGTTGGATCAGGCCATTCGCATACATGTAACCGAGGAGGTGCTGCGACATCTCCGGCGCACCCATGGCGTATTGCCTGCGTGCCCAGTATTCGGCCTTGGCAATATCCCTCCCGGTGCCCAGTCCCTTGAGATAGGCCCGTGCCAGATAGCCCATGGCTTGAGTAAAGCCCTGGTCCGAGGCGAGGTGGAACATGATGAATGCCGTCTTGGGATCGATCTTCCGGACCAGTCGTCCAGCATGGCTCTGCGCCGGCGCGTAGCGCTGCTGGACGCCGATGTTGTAATGCTGGAGTGCCATCTGCAGGTCTTTCTTGTCCGTTACCCAGCCGTTTTCATAGGCCTGGCCCAATTCAAAGAGCGCGGGCGGATAGCCGGCGTCGGCAGCCTTGCGCAGCCAGTGAACCGCGTCGGGGCGGTAGTTGTCGTACAGACGGCGGGCCTCCTTGTCGTGCCACCCGTGGTAAAGGCCCAACACCGTCATCGCGAAGGGATCGCCCGAGCCGGCCCGCTCGCGCCATTGCCTGATGTTGTCCGGACCCACGTCATCGGCTTCGTTGTTGATGCGATAAATCAGTGCAACCGACAGCGGATCGTTGGCCGCACGGCCGACGGCATCGTCGCCCAGATTGCGGCTGGCGCTGGAGCTCAGCGCGTTCCTGGCCAGCACCAGCGGGGGCGGCGCGACGCCGCCGCACTTGCCGTCGGGGGTGCGCACGAAGCAGAAGCCGGCGGTGTTGGCGCTGCTGTTGAACCAGGGCGTCTGGGGGAACTTGCCGCCGCGCGTTTCCTCGGTCACGGCATCGCGGACGCGGGCGAACACGTCCCGCACTTCGAGTCCGGGAATCCGCATCGCATCGACCAGGTGGGCCGTGTAGCGGCTGTTCCGGAAATCGGGCGAATCCTGCGCGATGTCGCCGGGGCCGGTGGAGAAGGCCAGCAGCATGCCTTCCGGCTTGCTCGGCAGCGCGGCCAGGCCCCTGGCCATGCTGCGCTGGCGCGAGGGGAAGGGATTGTCGCGGCAGGCGTCGAGGATCACGATGCTGAGCTGGCCCTGCCTGCCGCGCCGGTCCAGACGGGCGGCGATTTCCTCGGTGAGGTTGAGGCCGCGCGATTCCAGTTCGTCGTCGTAGGCAATCTTGCCGTCGATGGGAGCCAGGTAGTTGTTGCCGCGCAGCTGGGCGGCGTGGCCGGCGTAGTAGAACAGCGCGATGTCGGCATCCTGCGATTTCTTGAGGAAGGCGCGGGCGGCATAGCGCATGGCGTCCAGCGTGGCGTCCTCGATCCGCTCGACCTGGAAACCCATCTCCTTCAGGGTCAGCTCGACGAGGCGTGCGTCGTTTACGGGATTCTGCAGGGGCTTGCTGGTGTATTTCGCGTTGCCGATCACCAGCGCGACCCGCGTGTCGGCCAGCGCCCGGCCCATGCCGAGGCAGGCCAGTGCGATGGTGACTGCCAGGGTGGCTACCCCGGCGAAGACATGGCGGTGCATCACTTGCCTCCTTTCGCCACGACAGATTCCACCGAATCGACGACAGGGCTGGCCTTGAGCTTGTCCATGGCCCGCGCCACGTCGCCGTCCTTGAGATGTATCCGGTAATACCCGAGCTGGCCGGGACCGCCGACGATCTCGCCGCCGATGTCGATGAGCAGGCGGCGTATCTCGGCCTCGGGCGCTTCGGGGCGGAAGCTGACCTCGATCTGCCCCTGACGTTCCGCGGCCGGTCCGGCGGAACGATACAGCGCGGCTTCGTCGCCCGGTCCGGGCTGGAGCAGGAAGCCGATCACACCGCCCTGCACGACCATGACGGTGGCGGCGATGGCGACCCAGAGATTGGGCTGGCGCTGCCAGGCGTGCGGTTTGCGCGGGGTGGCCGATCGTCCCAGCGGAACGACCTTGCCGTCGGCCTGGCCCGCACCAGCTGGCGCGCCGAGGGCCAGCGCCAGCTGGAGATACAGGCTCTGGTAGGCGCGGCGCGGATCGGCGCTGTCGCCGAGCGGGCTGCCGGTGAGCAGGACCGCGCCGGCCACGGTGCGCGGGGCGACGAAGCCGGGGCGCGGCGTGCCGGCCCGCTCCAGATGCGGGAAGCATTCCGCCGCCGCGCGCAGGGCCGCCAGGCGCTCGGCGGACAACTGCGCCAGCAGATCGGCGCCGGGCGATACCGCGCAGGTCACCGGGTTCCACAGTTGCACCATGCCGGCGGCGGGATCGAAGGGTTCGTCAACGTCCGCTTCCAGCAGCACATCCCAGGCGCTGGCGTAGTCGACGTCGGCGGCGACCAGCCAGCCGGTCCAGCGGTCCGTGCCCGCCACCGCGCGGTCGAGCAGCAGGGCGACGGGCCGGAGCAGCGCGCGCCGACTGCCGTCGGCGTTCATCACCTCGGCGATGCGGCGGATCTGGCCGGCGGCCAGCGGCCGATCGGACGCATGGGCGGCGTGCGCCCGGACGCGGCGCTCGATCGCCTCGCGCAGGTAGGGCGGCGGTTCGGCCGTCGCCGTCAGGGCATCGGCGTGGTCGGGGCGGATCGGTTCGATCAGCGGCGGGCTGGGTTCCATCGGTTCGGCATCGGCGAAGAGGTCATGTTCGATGACCGACAGCGGCGGTTGCAGGTCTCGGATCATCATGGCGAAATTTCCTTCCACTCCGATAACGCCACCCGGCAGAGGATTTTTAAAGCGGCGAGGATTTCGCCCAGATACTCGGCGGTCAGCGGCAGCCGCAGGTCCTGGTGCAGCCAGCGGCCGATGGCGGTCTTGTCATAGCCGGCCTCGAATTCGCCCTTCTCGCGGGTGATGCCCAGTTTCTTGGCCTTGTAGTGATACGAGGGCACGCGAAAGCGCTTGGCTAGATTGACCAGCGCTTCGGGATCGTCGGCGCAGGCATGCAGGGCCAGGTACATGCGCTCGGCCTCGGGCAGGGTTTCGAGAAAGGCGGAGGCGCTTTCCAGCACGCGCCCGAGCGCGAGGCCCGCCTCGCCCAGCAGGGCCTCATCGTCCGGGTCGGGGGTGTAGGCGCAGTGGTCGTAGGCGTCTTGCGGGTGCTCCTCGTCGTCGGCCGAGACGCGGTGACGCTCCCAGGCCGCCTTCCGGCGATCCTTCAGGTAGTTCTTCAGAAAACTGCACAGGGCGCCGGGTGCGAGTGGCGCGCCGGCCGACCCGCCGGCCGTGGCGAAGATCTTGTCGTGGAAGTAGTCGTCGATCAGCGCCTTGCGGTCGCCGCCGAGGTCGGCGACGTATTCATGCGTCCCGCACAGGGCGAGGAAACGATGGGTCAGCGCGTAGAAATCCCGCCACTCGGCTTCGCTGAGGCTCGCGCGCCGGTTCCAGTAGGCGATGTAGAGCGAGAAGTTGGCCGTGGAGTTCGTCATGTGACTTGCCTTAGGCCCACCAATAGCTGAGTGGCAGCGCGACCAGACGCTCGGAGAAGGCCACGGCTTCGCGGCCGGCGTAGAACACGATGCCGCGCCGGAAGGCGGCGCCTTCGGTTTCCTGCAGATGGCGCAGGCCGCGGAAGTCGCTGGCGTCGATGCTCGCGCTGGCCTTGACCTCGATGCCGGTCAGTTGGCCGAGGCGGTCTTCCAGCACGAAATCGACTTCGATGTCGGTCTGCGTGCGGTAGTGCCACAGGCTCGCGCCCTTGGCCGAGAATGCCAGGTGCTTGAGCAGTTCGCCGGCCACCCAGGTTTCGACCAGATGGCCCGGCAGGCCGGGCAGCGCCATCAGCTTGTCGGCGCTGTAGTCCATCAGCGCGGCGAGCAGCCCGCTGTCGGGCAGGAAGACCTTGGGCGACTTGACCAGGCGCTTGCCCGGATTGCGCGCCCAGGCCGGCACCCGCTGCACCAGGAACACCGTCTCCAGCAGGCCGAGGTAGCGCTTCAGCGTGGTCTGCGTCAGGCGGCTTGAGCGCGACAGTTCGGCCTGGTTCAGCAGGCTGGCGCTGCGCGTGGCGAGGAGTTGCAGCAGATGCGGCACCTCGGTGAGCTGTTCCAGGTTAGCCAACTCGCGCACGTCGCGCTGCAGGATGGTTTGCAGGTAGCTCTCGAACCAGGCGGCGCGGCGTCTGGCGCTGGTGCGCGCCACGGCTTCGGGGAAGCCGCCGGGCAGCAGCTTGTCGACCAGCAGCGCCCGGTCGACGGGCGGCAGAACCAGCGCGGAAAGATCGCCGTCCATCAGGCCATCCACCCGGTTGGCGGCCGCCTGCCCCGCGATCTCGGCGCCGGAGAGCGGCCAGAGGGTGAGGATTTCCATGCGTCCGGCCAGCGAATCGGCCAACTGGGGCAGCAGCAGGACATTCGCCGACCCGGAGAGCAGGAAGCGTCCGGGCGAGCGGTCGCGGTCGACCGCCGCCTTGATGTCGAGAAACAGTTCCGGCGCGCGCTGGATTTCATCCAGCACCACCGGCCAGGCGAGGCCGGCGACGAAGCCCGTCGGGTCACCCTTGGCAGCCGCCAGCACGACCCGGTCGTCCAGCGTCAGGTAGCGCCGGCCGCCCGATTTGGCCAGGGTTTGCGCCAGCGTGCTCTTGCCCGTCTGGCGCGCGCCATTGAGCAGCACCACCGGCGTATCGGCCAGCGCTTCGCTCAACAGGGGTTCGATGTGGCGCGGGAACATGCCGTTTTATAGCACGAATATCGTCCATTCAATGGACGATATTCACAAGCAATCTGGTTGGGCAAAGTTGTCTTGGGCCGTCTTTTCAAAATCCGCCCGAGACCATCGTTCTCCTGCAAACGCCACTCACCAAGGAGAAAAACATGATGCAGACTGTCGCCTGGATTGCCGCCGGACTGGTATTCGCCACCTTCTATGTGCGCAACCCCGTGCATATGCGCCGGCTGGCGATCCTCTCCAACATCGCTTTCATCCTCTACGCGATGCTGGGCGTGCAGGAAGGCATCTTCGACAAGGTGCAGCCCATTCTCGTGCTGCATGTCTCGGCGCTCGGCATCAACTGGAAGCGGCTGAAGGAAGCGGCGGCTCAGCGGAGTGAAAAGCCGTTTCCCGGCGTGTTGCTGGCGCTAGCGGCGGGTGTCACGTATCTCACCGGGTCGGTGCTGCGTCGAAACTAACCACCGTTGTGAGGATACAGTCGAATTCGGAATGTCAGCATCCTCTAGCCGGGCAAACACGTGATCGACCAGGTGCGGCCGCGCGCCGCGTGTCGTAGGCGAGGCATACACTGTGAATGGCGGAGTAAAAGGGAGCCAGATGGCGGAGTAATCGGTAGCCAGTCG
>JACDZI010000049.1 GCA_013426785.1 Rhodocyclaceae bacterium
TGACTTCAGGCATCATCACGCTTCACTTTTTGCACTTGGTCATTGAAACCGCCCTTTATAAAATTGCCGGGGTATTTGGCGTACCCATCGGACGTCTGCTTGACGATGCGCCCCGCATTGAGCGCAACGAGGCAGATAGACTGGCTGCCTTGATGTGCAATCTCTCAGTGGCAGAAAAGGATTACGTTCTTGAAACCATCAAGCGCTTCTGTGCATTGATGGCGCAGAAAAACAAGAAAGCCAAGTAAAAGTCCGGGTGAAAATCGACCGGTAATTGGCACAGGATGGTCACTTCGCCGCCCTGCCAGCGCCGACTTTCGGTCGGGCGCTACCTCTGGCAGCGCAGGCAGAAATAGGTCGAGCGCTGTCCCTGCCGGATCGCTTGGATCGGCGACCCGCATTTCACGCAAGGCTCGCCCGCCCGGTCATACACCTGATGGCGGGTCTGGAAATCGCCCATCCCGCCATCCGTGCCGCAGAAATCGCGCAGCGTGCTGCCGCCGGCACGAATCGCCGCGCGCAGTGTTTTCTTGATCGCAGGCACCAGCAAGCTGAGACGCGCAGCGCTCACACCACTTGCGGAGGTACGCGGATCGATGCCCGCGTCGAAGAGGCTTTCCGAGGCATAGATGTTGCCGACACCAACGACCAGGCCACCATCCATGATCGCCGGCTTGATGCCCACACTCCTGCCCTGCAAGGCGCGATGCAGATAACCGGGCGTAAAGCCGCGCGTCAGCGGCTCGATACCCAGCCTGGCGATCAACGGGTGTTCCAGCGGGTCGCCTGCCAGCCACAGCAGGGCGCCGAAGCGGCGCGGGTCGGTGAAACGCAACACCTGTTCGCCGAAGACGAAATCGGCATGGTCGTGTTTTTGCGGCAGGGTGCCGGGGGCGACGAAACGCAGGCTGCCCGACATGCCCAGATGGATCAGCAGGTGCCCGCCATCAAAATCGAGCAACAGGTATTTGCCACGCCGCTTGGCCTCGACCAGCGGCCGGCCCGCCAGTGTGCGCGCCAGCCCGGGCGGCACCGGATAACGTAAAGTCGGCGCCCGCAGCACGGCACGATTGAGTCGCCTGCCTTCGACTTGCAAGGCGATGCCGCAGCGGGTAACTTCGACCTCGGGCAGCTCAGGCATGGGAGGAATGGGAAACTGCTAACATGCCGCCATTCTAGTCACGCTCCGCGCTCCCGCCGGAAAACCGCTCGCATGAAACCGCTCGTTCCCCTGCTCGTTGCTGCTGCATTCCTGACTGGCGGCAGCTTGCACGCCGCCGAAGCCACCGGGCAAGCCCAGCAGGAAGACGCTGCGATAGCCGGCCTGCCCTCCGTCGAGCTGACGCCGAAGCTCCTCTATCGTTTCCTGCTGGCGGAAATTGCCGGCCAGCGCGGCCAGATGGGTATTTCCGCAGAACTCTATCTCGACCTGGCGCGCGAAACGCGCGACCCGCGCGTGATCCACCGCGCCACCGAGATCGCCCTGCATAGCCGGCGCATCGAGATTGCCGTGCAGGCGGCGCAACTCTGGAACGAGGTCGAACCGGCTTCGAACCAGGCCAAGCAGACCTACATCGGCCTGCTCGCCGCGCAGGGGCAGTACGCGGAACTCAAGACGCTGGTGGCGGCCCTGCTGACCGTGGAGCCGGAGCAGATCGGCCCGAACCTGCTGCATCTCAACCGCCTGTTCGCGCGCGGCGGCGACCGCAAGGAAATCCGCACCGTCATCGACGGCCTCACCGAACCCTATTTGCAGCGGCCCGAAGCCCATTACGCCCGCGCCATCGCCGCCGCCGAAGCGCACGACAAGGCCGGCGGTCGTAGCGCCAGCGAGCGGGCGCTGGCATTGAAGCCCGACTGGGAAGCCGCCGCGCTGCTGCGCTCCCAGTTGATCGAGGATCGCGCCGAGGCCTTGGCGCTGATCAGCCGTTTCGTCGCCGCCAACCCCAATGCCCGCGATGCGCGCCTGGCCTATGCCCGTGCGCTGGTGAGCGAGAAGCGCTATCAGGAGGCGCGGCAGGAATTCGCCATCCTGCTCGACCAGGGTGCCCGCGATCCCGCCCGAAACGGCGACGTGATCTTCGCCGTGGCCGTGCTGTCGCTCCAGCTCAACGACACCGCCGAGGCCGAAACACAGCTGAAGCGGCTGGTCGACATCGGCCATGTCGAAATCGAAAAGGTGCGTTACTACCTTGGTCAGATCGCCGAGGACAAGAGGCAGTGGGACGAGGCGCTGCAATGGTTCGGCCAGGTCGGCCGGGGCGAGCACTATCTCACCGCGCGGCTGCACGGTGCCAACGTGTTGGTTCGGCAAGGCCAGCTCGATGCGGCGCGCAGCTATCTGGTCGCCAGCGAAACGGGCAGCGCGCGCGAACGCGCGCAACTGCTGACCGGCGAAGCGCAACTGCTGCGCGAAGCTGGCCACCCCGCCGAGGCCCACGCCGTTCTTGCTGCCGGCCTGGAGGCTCAGCCCGACCAGCCCGAACTGCTCTACGAAACCGCCTTGCTGGCCGAGAAGCTTGGCCGCATTGACGAACTGGAAAGCCGCCTGCGGCACCTGCTCAAGCTCCAGCCCGACCATGCCCACGCCCTCAATGCGCTTGGCTATTCCTTCGCCGACCGCAATATCCGCCTGCCGGAAGCGCGCACCCTGATCGAACGCGCCCTCGAACTCGCCCCCAACGATCCCTTCATCCTCGACAGCAAGGGCTGGCTGCTATTCCGCCTGGGCGACCTGCCGGCGGCACTCGACGTGCTCAGCACCGCCTTCGGCATCCGCCCCGATCCCGAAATCGCCGCCCACCTCGGCGAGGTGCTATGGACGCTGGGCCGCCAGTCCGATGCGCTGGTCACCTGGGAAAAAGCCAGGCGCGACAATCCCGCCAACGAGGCGCTGGCGGACACCATCAAACGCCTCGCCCCCTGATTCCCTGAGGCCGGCTTGATCCGCACGCTTTTCTTCTGCCTGCTGGTGCTGGCCGGTTGCAGCGCCAATCCGCCGCTGCCGGGCCGTCCCGCCACAGCCGAAATTTCCAGCTTCGCCTTCAGTGGCCGGCTGGCGGTGCGCCAGGGTGAGACGCGCCATCACCTCAGGATCGACTGGCGGCACGCCACGGCGCGCGACGAAATCCTGCTCGCCACGCCGCTGGGCCAGGGGGTAGCGGAAATCGTGCGCGACAGTGCGGGGGCGCACCTGCTGCTCGCCGACCGGCGCCGTTTCGAGGCCGACGACTGGAGTACGCTGTCGGAGCAGGTGTTCGGCTTTCCCCTGCCCCTCAAGGCTTCGGCGCGCTGGTTGCTCGGCGACCTGACGAATACCGAAACCTGGCGCATCGAAGTGATTGAGCGCGAAAGTACCGCGCCCGGCGCCCTGCCCAGCGTGATCGAACTGGAACGCGACGACATCGCCGTGCGCCTGAAAATCGACGAATGGATCGAAGTGAAATGAACGCATGGACTCGCGAGTGGCCCGCCCCGGCCAAATTGAACCTGTTCTTGCATGTCGTCGGGCGGCGACCCGACGGCTACCACCTGCTGCAAACGGTGTTCCGCTTCATCTCGATGGACGACACCCTGCGCTTCGAACCGCGCGACGATGGCTGCATCGTGCTCGCAACGCCCACGCCGGGCGTGCCCGACGAACAGAATCTGGTCGTGCGCGCGGCCCATGCATTAAAAGTCGGCGCTGGCGGGACGGCCGATTCACTCGGCGCGACACTCTTTCTGGAAAAACGCATCCCGCAGGGCGGCGGGCTCGGCGGCGGCAGCTCGGATGCCGCGACCACCCTCCTTGCCCTCAATCATCTGTGGGGCTGCGGCCTGTCGCGACCAGCATTGCAGGAGATCGGCCTGGCGCTCGGTGCCGACGTGCCGGTGTTCATCCACGGCCGCAGCACCTTCGCCGAAGGCGTGGGCGAACGCTTCACCGACGTTGCCGTGCCGGAAGCCTGGTATCTGCTGACGATGCCATCGGTCGCCGTACCCACCGCAGACATCTTCCATTCGCCGTACTTGTGCCGCGACACGCCGGCCATCGCCGCCGCCGACTGGCGGTCCGGCGACGGCCATAACGACCTCGAAGCCGTCGCCTGCACGCTGTTTCCGGAAGTGGCCGCCCACCTCGATCAATTGAAGCGCTTCGGCGACGCACGCATGACCGGGTCCGGCGCCTGCTGTTTCGTCGAACTGGCCGATGAAGCGATCGCCCGTCGGGCCATGGCCGACCTGCCGCACGGGATGCAGGCGGAGGTGGTGCAGGGACTGGCCTCGCACCCGCTCTCTGCATTGACATGATGGCGTAAAACCGTAGAATTCGCGTCCTTTCGGCAGCGCGCATTGCGGCTGACGATTTTGGGGAGTCGCCAAGCTGGTAAAGGCACCGGATTTTGATTCCGGCATGCGAGGGTTCGAATCCTTCCTCCCCAGCCAGATTATTACGGGCAGACTGACCGGGCTGCCCGTTTCGCTTCGGGAATGCTTACAAGGCACAAAGAATCAAGCCATGGCCTACGACAGTCTGATGGTCTTTACCGGCAACGCGAACCCGAAGTTGGCGGCCGATGTCGTCAAACGCCTCAACATCTCGTTGGGCCGTTGCACCGTGGGACGTTTTTCCGATGGTGAATGCAGCGTCGAGCTGCTCGAAAACGTGCGCGGCAAGGATGTCTTCATCCTGCAACCGACCTGCTCGCCCGCCAACGACCACTTGATGGAACTGGTGATCCTAGCTGACGCCCTGAAGCGCGCCTCGGCCGGCCGCATCACCGCCGCCGTGCCTTATTTCGGTTATGCCCGCCAGGACCGCCGGCCGCGCTCGGCGCGCGTGCCGATCGCTGCAAAAGTCGTGGCCAACATGCTGCAGGCCTCCGGCGTGCAACGCCTGCTGACCGTCGACCTGCATGCCGACCAGATCCAGGGCTTTTTCGACATCCCGGTCGACAACATCTACGCCACGCCGATCCTGCTGGGCGACATCTGGAAGCAGCGCCACGACGACCTGCTGGTGGTCTCACCCGACGTCGGTGGCGTATTGCGCGCGCGCGCTGCCGCCAAGCTGCTGGAAACCGACCTGGCCATCATCGACAAGCGCCGTCCCAAGGCCAACGTCTCGGAAGTGATGCACATCATCGGCGACGTTGAAGGCCGCAGCTGCGTGATCATGGACGACATCGTCGATACCGCCGGCACGCTGTGCAAGGCCGCGCAGGCGCTAAAGAAAAATGGCGCCAAGAAGGTGATGGCCTATTGCACCCACGCGGTACTGTCGGGCAGCGCCATCGAGCGCATCGCCGAATCGGATCTCGATGAAGTGGTGATCACCGACACCATCCCGCTGCGCGAGGAAGCGCGCGCCTGCAAGCGCATCCGCGTGGTGCCGATCGCTGGCCTGCTGGCCGAAACCATCATCCGCATCAGCAACGAAGAGTCGGTGTCCTCGCTCTTCGCCGAATAGTTTTTTCAACCCACCCTGCCTGGTCGCGGACAGGGTATTTTCTGGAGTACACCATGCAATTTGAAATCAACGCCACCCAACGCGAACAGCAGGGATCGAGTGCGAGCCGCCGCCTGCGTCGCGCCGGCCGGGTCCCCGGCATCCTCTACGGCGGCAGCGCCGCGCCGCAACTGATCGAGTTCGACCACAACGAGCTGTATCAGGCCCTGCGCAAGGAAGCCTTTCACGCCTCGATCATCAACATGAACATCGCCGGCGCCAAGCAGATGTGCCTGCTGCGCGATGTGCAGATGCACGCCTTCAAGCTCCAGATCAAGCATTTGGACTTCCAGCGCGTCGATGCCACCCATCAGATTCACCAGAAAGTGCCGCTGCACTTCATCAACGCCGACATCGCTCCGGGCGTCAAGCTCTCCGGCGGCATGGTGCAGCACGCCTACACCGATCTTGATGTCAAGTGCCTGCCGCAGGACCTGCCCGAGTTCATCGAAGTCGACCTCCAGCACCTGCAAGCCGGCGAGACGGTCCATCTCTCCCAGGTTGCGCTGCCGACGGGCGTCGAACTGGCCCACCATGGCGAAGGCGACCCGGTCATCGTCGGTATCGTGGCGCGTGGGGCCGGTGCTTCTTCCGACGAGGTGGTCGAGGGCACGCCGGTCGAGACCCAGGTGATCACCGAGAAGAAGCCGGCTGCCGCCGCCCCTGAGAAGAAAAAGTAATTGCACGCTTTGCGTCTTGTTGTCGGGCTCGGCAATCCGGGGCCCGACTATTCCGAAACCCGGCACAACGCCGGGTTTTGGTTTTGTGAGCGCCTGGCGCGCGAACTGGGCGCCAGCTTCTCGCGCGAGTCGCGCTACCACGGCCTCGTCGCCAAATGCCGTCTCGCCAGCGCCGACTTTTTCATGCTGATGCCGCAAACCTTCATGAACCGTTCCGGCCAGTCGGTGCAGGCGCTCATGCACTTCTATCGCATCGAACCCGCCGAGATGCTGGTCGTGCATGACGAACTCGACATCCCGCCCGGCCAGTTGCGCCTCAAGTTCGGCGGCGGGCTCGGTGGCCACAACGGCCTGAAGGACATCACCGCGCATCTCGGCACGCAGGATTACTGGCGCCTGCGCGTCGGTATCGGCCATCCGGGCGACCGCAACGAAGTCATCAACTACGTGCTGAAGCCGCCGCGCAAGGAAGAGGCCGGCGAGATCGACGCCGCGCTCGACCGCGCCCTGCTGGCCTGGCCGCTGCTGGCAAACGCCGAGTTCAACGCCGCCATCCAACGCATCAACAGCAAACCCGCTGCGCCCGAATCCACCAAGGAATCCCCATGAGCCTCAAATGCGGCATCGTCGGCCTGCCCAATGTCGGCAAGTCCACCCTCTTCAACGCCCTGACCAAGTCGGGCATCGCGGCGGAAAACTACCCCTTTTGCACGATCGAGCCGAACGTCGGCATCGTCGAAGTGCCCGATCTGCGCCTCGAAGCACTGGCCAAAATCGTCAAGCCGCAGCGCATGCAGCATGCCATCGTCGAATTCGTCGACATCGCCGGGCTGGTGGCTGGCGCCAGCAAGGGCGAAGGACTGGGCAACCAGTTCCTCGCCAACATCCGCGAGACCGACGCCATCGTGCATGTGGTGCGCTGCTTCACCGACGACAACGTGGTGCATGTGGCCGGCAAGGTCGATCCGCTGTCCGACATCGAGGTGATCGATACCGAACTGGCGCTGGCCGACCTGGCAGCCGTCGAGAAGCAGCTCAACCGTTACACCAAGCAGGCGAAATCCGGCGGCGACAAGGAAGCGAAGCTGCTGGTCGATGTGCTGGAGAAGTGTCGCGTTCAGCTCGACCAGGCCAAGCCGGTGCGTGCGCTCGACCTCTCGAAGGAGGAATGGAACAACCTGCGCCCCTTCTTCCTGCTGACGGCCAAGCCGGTGCTGTACGTCGCCAACGTCAAGGAAGGCGGCTTCGAGAACAACCCGTACCTTGACGCGGTACGCGCCCATGCGGAAACCGAGAAAGCCGACGTGGTCGCCGTCTGCGCGGCTATCGAAGCCGAGATCGCCGACCTCGGCGACGAGGACAAGCAGATCTTCCTCGCCGACATGGGGCTGGAAGAACCGGGCCTCAACCGCCTGATCCGCGCCGGCTATCACATCCTCGGCCTGCAGACCTACTTCACCGCCGGCGTCAAGGAAGTGCGCGCCTGGACCATCCACCAGGGCGACACCGCCCCACAGGCCGCCGGCGTGATCCACACCGATTTCGAGAAGGGCTTCATCCGCGCCCAGACCATCGCCTACGACGACTTCATCGCGTTCAAGGGCGAGGCCGGCGCCAAGGAAGCGGGCAAGATGCGCGCCGAGGGTAAGGAG
Organism: Rhodocyclaceae bacterium; assembly: GCA_013426785.1. GTDB lineage: Bacteria > Pseudomonadota > Gammaproteobacteria > Burkholderiales > Rhodocyclaceae > Sulfuricystis. The sequence goes on from JACDZI010000049.1 coordinate 7,824, forward strand.
TACATCGTCAAGGACGGCGACGTACTCAATTTCCTGTTCAACGTGTAGCGTTCAAAAAATCGGTGCCGGCAGGACGGCGGCTTGGGCCTCCCAAGGTGATGTTCCCCCCCGGTAAGACTTGGGGGCGCGCGCAAAACCGCCACTGCCGCGCAAAAATCGGGGTTGTCCTATCGGAGGGTTAAATGTGGCTGTGTCTTGCCGCAGGCAGGGCAAGGGGCCATTCTTGCAAATCGAAGTTTAGATTTTCGATTTGCAAGAATGGTGAACCATCATGATTCCTCGTCAAGCATTCATCACACTGGAACGGCTGGCGCGGGGTTTTCCCGTGCTGGCGATGACCGGGCCGCGCCAGTCCGGCAAGACAACGCTGGCCCGTGCCGGTTTTCCCGATAAACCTTTTGTTTCGCTGGAAAACCCGGACGAACGGGATTTTGCCGAGCATGACCCCAAACGCTTCCTGGCACGCTTTCCCGAGGGCGCCATTCTTGATGAGGTGCAGCGCTGTCCGGCCTTGCTGTCGTGGTTGCAGGGGCTGGTTGATGAACGCCCGGTGATGGGGCAATTTGTGCTGACCGGCTCGGCACAGTTCGATCTGATTGCCGGCATGAGCCAGTCGCTGGCTGGGCGTGTCGGACGGGTGGAACTTTTGCCGTTGTCGCTGGGTGAAATGCAGGGCGCCGGCTTGCCGACCACGCTTGACCGATTATTGCTGAATGGCGGCTATCCAGCGCTTTACCAGCGCGATCTGGCGGCGCACGACTGGTTTCCGAACTATGTGGCGACGTATCTGGAACGCGATGTCCGGCAGATCATTGCCGTGCGTGATTTGTCGCAGTTCCAGCGCTTTGTCCGGATGTGCGCGGCGCGCTCGGGGCAGTTGTTGAATCTGGCGGCGCTGGGCGAAGACTGTGGCATCTCGGCAGTAACGGCGCGCGAGTGGCTGTCCGTCCTGGAGGCCAGTTATCTGGTGACGCGCCTGCCACCGTATTTCCAGAATTTCGGCAAACGGCTGGTGAAATCGCCCAAGCTGTATTTCCTCGATGTGGGCCTGATGGCCTGGTTGTTGGGAATTCGTGACGAGTCGTCGCTAGCAACCCACGCCACCCGGGGTGCCTTGTTTGAAACCTGGGTGGTCTCGGAAATGATCAAGCGGCGCTTTAACGCCGGCCAGCCGGCCGATCTGTATTTCTGGCGGGATAGCGCCGGACATGAGATCGATGTGGTGTTCGAGACGCCAGCCGGTTTGCAGGCGGTGGAAATCAAGTCTGGTTCCACCTATGCAGCCGACTGGCCGGACGGCTTGGCGAAATGGCAAAAGTTTTCCGGCGACACGCCGACTGTGAAGCCGGTGCTGATTTACGGTGGTGACGAGAGTCATGAGCGGGAGGGATGTTTCCTCACCGGCTGGCGGGATGTGGCGGGGTGAAGGTCAGACAAGACCGTCACCGGCTTATCCTGACGATAAGAAATTGTGTCTGGTGCTGATGCTTAGAAGCCGCTAAATTGCCTGATTCAAAAATATTCAGCCGAGGAGACAGTCATGCAGGACGGCCGGACCACACTTACCCAGTTCATCATCGAAGAGCAGCGCCAGGCCAGGGCTTCCGGTGATTTCACCGGCCTGCTGAACGACATCGCGACCGCCTGCAAGGTGATCAGCAACGCGGTTTCCAAGGGCGCACTGATCGGTGTGCTCGGCAGCGCCGGCGAGGAAAACGTGCAGGGCGAGGTGCAGAAGAAGCTCGACGTGATCTCCAACGACGTGATGATCAAGTCGAACGAATGGGCGGGCCATCTGGCCGGCATGGCGTCCGAGGAAATGGACGACATCTATCCGATCCCCCCCGGCAAGGTGCGCGGCAAGTACCTGCTGGTGTTCGATCCACTCGACGGCTCGTCGAACATCGACGTGAACATCACCGTCGGCACCATCTTCTCGATCCTGCGCACCTCCAAGCCGGGCGAGGACGCCACGCTGGAGGATTTCCTCCAGCCGGGCACCGAGCAGGTCTGTGCCGGCTTCGCCCTTTACGGCCCCTCGACGCTGCTGATCATCACCACCGGCCACGGCGTCAACGGCTTCACCCTCGACCGCGAAGTGGGCGAATTCATCCTCACCCACCCGGCCATGAAGATTGCCGAGGACACGCAGGAATTCGCCATCAATGCCTCCAACGAGCGCTTCTGGGAATGGCCGGTCAAGCGCTATGTCGACGAGTGCCTCGCCGGCAAGACCGGCCCGCGCGGCAAGGACTTCAACATGCGCTGGATCGCCTCGATGGTGGCCGAGACCTACCGCATCCTCACCCGCGGCGGCGTCTTCATGTACCCGAAGGACACCAAGGACGCCAGCAAGCCCGGTCGCCTGCGCCTGCTCTACGAAGCCAATCCGGTCGGTTTCATCGTCGAACAGGCGGGCGGCATCTGCACCACCGGCCTGCAGCGCATGCTCGACGTGCAGCCCACGTCGCTGCACCAGCGCGTGCCACTGATCTTCGGTTCGAAGAACGAAGTGGAGCGCATCGTGCGCTACCACACCGAAACGCAGGCCGGCTAAGGGCTGGCCGCTTTCCAGTCGGGCTGGGCCGACTGGCCGCAGGGCATCTGGAATAGCCGGCGGTCTTCGAGGCGCACCGCCGTCAGGCAGCCGCCCCACAGGCAGCCGGTATCCAGCGCCAGCAGCTTGTCGGTCTGCCGGTAGCCGAGGGCCGACCAGTGGCCGCAAACGATCCGATGGTCGGCACTTTGGCGACCGGGCGCGTCGAACCACGGAAAGCATGCCGCCGGGCCCCGTTCCGGCGGCCCCTTTGAACCCGGTGCGCGAAACTCCATCGCGCCGGTGGCCGTCACGAAGCGCATGCGCGTCATGGCGTTCACCACCACGCGCAGGCGATCCCAGCCGGCCAGTTCATCCTGCCAGGCGTTCGGTTCGGAACCCCACATGTGGGCAAGGAAGTCGCGGTAGTCCGGCGCTGTGAGCGCCGCCGATACTTCATCGGACAGTGCCTTGGCCTGCGCCACATCCCAGGCCGGCAACAGCCCGGCATGCACCATGGCCCACTCTTTTTCATTGATGGCCTCGACATGGAACAGCGGTAGCGCCCGCAGCCAGGCCAGCAGTTCGTCGCGGTCCTTCGCCTTGAGGATGGCGTCGAGCGTGTCTTCCTTGTTGGGCTTGCCGAAACCTTCCGATTGCATCACCAGATGCAGGTCATGGTTGCCGAGCACGGTCACCGCCGCTGCGCCGAGCGAACGCACGAAGCGCAGCACCTCCAGCGACTGCGGCCCGCGATTCACCAGATCGCCGACGAACCAGAGGCGGTCCTTCTCCGGCGCGAAATCCAGATAATCGAGCAGGCGCGCCAGCGGGTCGTAACAACCCTGCAAATCACCAATAGCGTAGGTAGCCATTATGTGGCGAGCGCCTCGGCCACCCGCTCCGGCGTCACGCCGGCGATGCGCACCCGCTTGCTGCGCGAGGTCTGCCCGCTCACGAGTTCGACCGCCGTCCTGCCAGCGCCGACTTTTCCGGAGATGAAGGCGAGCAGCGCGTCATTGGCCTTGCCATCGACAGGGGGGGAAGCCAGCCGGATCTTCAGCGCCTCGCCGTGCAGCCCGACCACTTCGGTCCTCTTCGCACCGGGCTGGATGTGCAGGGTGAGCATCACGCCATCGCCGTCCGCACGGAGCCAGGGCGTCATCGCTACAACAGGTGGCCGGGCAGCAGCCCGCCCAGCACCACCAGCAGGACCTGCAGCAGCACGATCACCACCAGCGGCGACAGGTCGATGCCGCCCAGCGGCGGCAGAAAGCGACGCACTGGATTGAGCAGCGGCCGCGCCAGCGCGCCGAACAGGGGAGCCAGCGGCGAATGGGGGTTGATCCACGACAGCAGCGCCATGACGATGATGACGCCCATCAGCAGGTAGATCGTCGTGCGCAGGACGCCGATAAACGCGGCCCAGGCCACGAAGAGGATGGCATCCGGCGACAAACCGGCCAGCCCGGTCAGCCCGGCCATGATGCCGAGGTAGGCGATCTGCACCAGCCAGGCGGCCAGGACGCTCGCCATGTCCAGCCCGAACAGGCCGGGGATGATGCGACGCAGCGGCATGACCGCCCAGTTGGTGACGGCGGTGACGAACTGGCCAAGCGGGTTGCGAAACGGGACGCGCGCCCACTGCATCAGCACGCGGGCGAGGAAGGCCACCGCCAGCAGGTCGGCGACGGTGCCGAGAACGAGCGAGAGAATCTGCGCCGGCATCAGTCTTGGCCCAGTTCTTTGCAGAGTTCGCGGCCGCGATTGGCGGCGGCCACGATGCCGTGGCCGATCGAGGTATTGACGCGCAGCGAGGCGAACACGTCGAGCGCGGCGGCGGTGGTGCCGCCCTTGGAAGTCACGCGTTCGCGCAGGACGTTGACCGGCTCATCGCTGGATTCAGCCAGGCGTGCGGCGCCGGCAAAGGTTTCGATCGCCAGCAGGCGGGCCGTCTCCTCGGGCAGGCCGAGGTGGATCCCGGCCGTCTGCAGCGCCTCGATGAAGTAGTACACGTAGGCGGGGCCGCTGCCGGAAACGGCGGTCACCGCATCCATCAGGTCTTCTTCCTCGACCCACAGCGTGCGGCCGACGGCATGCAGGATTTTCTCTGCCGTGTCGCGGTCTTCGCTGTTGATGCTGGCGTCGGCGAACAGGCCGGTGATGCCGGCGCCAATCAGTGCCGGGGTATTGGGCATGGCCCGCACCAACTTGCATGCGTTAGCCTCGCCGTCCAGCCAGCGCCCGATGTCCGCCAGTCTGAGTCCCGCCGCGATACTGATCACCAGTTGCCCCGTCAGCTTGCCGGCCGCCGCCGCGACGGCTTCCTTCATCATCTGCGGCTTGACCGCCAGCACCAGCACGTCGCAGTGCAGCGCCGCCGCATCGATGGCCGGCACGCAGCGGATGCCGAAGGTATCGGTCAGCCGCTGGCGGGCATCATCGTAAGGCTCGACCACCTGGATGCCGGCGGCGGAATAACCCTGCTTGCGGATGCCGCCGATGAGGGCGGTCGCCATGTTGCCGCCACCGATGAAGGTAATTTTCATTGCAAATAAATCCTCTCGCCAAAAATTGCCGTGCCCACACGCACGATGGTCGCGCCTGCCATGATCGCCGCTTCGAGATCGTGCGACATGCCCATCGAGAGTGTATCCAGTGTCAGGCCTTCCGCCACCAATCCATCGCGCAATTCGCGCAGGTGGGCGAATTGCCGTCCCGCCTGCGCCGACTTTTCAGTCTGTTCCGGAATCGCCATCAGCCCGCGCAAGCGCAGATTGGGCAGTCGCGCCACGGCATGGCACAGCGCCGGCGCTTCTGCTGGCGTACAACCGTTTTTGCTGGCTTCGCCGCTGACATTGACCTGCACACAGACGTTGAGCGGCGGCAGGCCGGCCGGCCGCTGGGCCGACAGCCGCTCGATAATCTTCAGGCGCTCGACCGAATGCACCCAGGCGAAGTGCTCGGCGACCGGCCGCGTCTTGTTGCTCTGCAGGGGACCGATGAAATGCCATTCAAGGGGCATGTCGGCCAATCCGGCCAGCTTGGGCAGGGCTTCCTGCGAATAACTTTCACCGAAGGCGACCTGCCCGGCGGCGGCGGCGGCGCGAATGGCCTCGGCAGAAAAGGTTTTCGAAACCGCCAACAGGGCCACGCTCGCCGGGTTCCGGCCGGCGGCAGCGCAGGCGGCGGCGATCCGGTTTCTTACAACTTGCAGGTTGGCTTGAATTGTTGTCATATAGCATACTCGTACGCAGCCGAGTATATCCCCGGAAACTTCGCAGGAGCCCCGCATGGACATCACCGAACTCTTAGCCTTCGTCGTCAAGAACAAGGCTTCCGACCTGCACCTGTCGTCCGGCCTGCCGCCGATGATCCGCGTGCATGGCGATATCCGCCGCATCAACCTTCCGGCGATGGAGCACAAGGATGTGCACGGGATGATCTACGACATCATGAACGACGGTCAGCGCAAGGTGTATGAGGAGCACCTGGAATGCGACTTCTCGTTCGCGGTGCCCAACCTGGCGCGCTTCCGGGTGAACGCCTACGTGCAGAACCGCGGCGCGGCGGCCGTGTTACGGACCATTCCCTCGAAGATCATGTCCTTGCAGGACCTTAATTGTCCGAGGATCTTTGCCGAACTGGCCGACCAGCCGCGCGGCGTGGTGCTGGTGACGGGGCCGACCGGCTCCGGCAAATCGACCACGCTGGCCGCCATGGTGAACCACAAGAACGAAAACGAGTACGGCCACATCCTCACCATCGAGGACCCGATCGAATTCGTGCATGAATCCAAGAAGTGCCTGATCAACCAGCGCGAAGTCGGCCCGCACACCCTGTCGTTCAACAACGCCCTGCGCTCGGCCCTGCGCGAAGACCCGGACGTGATCCTGGTCGGCGAAATGCGCGACCTGGAAACCATCCGCCTGGCGCTCTCCGCCGCCGAAACCGGCCACCTGGTACTCGGCACGCTGCACACCTCGTCGGCCGCCAAGACCATCGACCGGATCATCGACGTCTTCCCCGCCGGCGAAAAGGAAATGGTGCGCTCGATGCTGTCGGAATCGCTCAAGGCCGTCATCTCGCAGACGCTGCTAAAAACCAAGGACGGCAGCGGCCGCGTCGCCGCCCACGAGATCATGATCGGCACGCCCGCCATCCGCAACCTGATCCGCGAGGCCAAGATCGCGCAGATGTATTCGGCGATCCAGACCGGCCAGCAGTTCGGCATGCAGACTCTCGACCAGAACCTTCAGGATCTCGTCAAGCGCAACATCGTGTCGCCCGCCGAAGCGCGCAGCAAGGCGGCCAACAAAGACGCCTTCCCCGGCTAACACGCTCAGCACGCATAGGATTGCATCATGGAAAGAGATGAAGCACTGAAGTTCATGCACCAGTTGCTGGCGATGATGATCCAGAAGAAGGGGTCGGACCTGTTCATCACCGCCGGCTTCCCGCCCGCCATCAAGGTGGACGGCAAGATGACGCCCGTCACCGCCCAGGCGCTGACGCCGCAACACACCATCGAACTGGCGCGCGCCGTGATGAACGACAAGCAGGCCGCCGAGTTTGAAGCCACCAAGGAATGCAACTTCGCCATCAGCCCGGCCGGCATCGGCCGCTTCCGCGTCAATGCCTTCGTCCAGCAAAGCCGCACCGGCCTGATCCTGCGCACCATCACCACCACCATCCCGATATTCGAGGACCTCGGCCTGCCGCCGGTGCTCAAGAATGTCGTGATGACCAAGCGCGGGCTGGTGCTGTTCGTCGGCGGCGCGGACTCCGGCAAATCCACTTCGATGGCGGCGATGATCGGCTATCGCAACGAGAACAGTTACGGCCACATCATCACCATCGAAGACCCGGTGGAATATTTGCATGACCACAAGAATTGCGTGATCACCCAGCGCGAGGTTGGCGTCGATACTGATTCCTGGGAGGCGGCGCTGAAGAACACGCTGCGCCAGGCCCCCGACGTGATCCTGATCGGCGAAATCCGCGACCGCGAAGTCATGGAACACGCCATCGCCTTTGCCGAAACCGGCCACCTGGCGATGGGCACGCTGCACGCCAACAACTCCAACCAGGCGATGGACCGCATCATCAACTTCTTCCCCGAAGAGCGCCGGCCGCAACTGCTGATGGACCTGTCGCTCAACCTCAAGGCGGTCGTCTCGCAGCGACTGATTCCGGTGAAAGAAGGCAAGGGCCGCGCCGCCGCCATCGAAATCCTGCTCAACTCGCCGCTGATCTCCGACCTGATCGGCAAGGGCGAGGTGCATGGCATCAAGGAAATCATGAAGAAGTCGCGCGAACTGGGCATGCAAACCTTCGACCAGGCGTTGTTCGACCTCTACGAGGCCGGCAGGATCTGCTACGAGGATGCGCTGCGTTTCGCCGATTCAATGAACGAGGTGCGCCTGATGATCAAGCTGCACGGCAAGGAAACCGCCGATCGCGACCTCGTCGGCGGGATAAAGCACCTCGATATCGTCTAGCGATGCTGCCCTGACACGATGTCGAAGCCGTAGAGCCGGCATTCGAGGTTGCCGTTGTAGAGCGGAATTTTCCGTTTCGGCTTGAGACCGATGCCTTTTGGCAGGGCGCTATCCGCCGTGAGGAACCAGCAGGTCCAGCCGGCGAAGCGCTTCTTGAGCGCACTGCCCAGTGGCGGGTAGAAGGTCGCCAGCGCGGACTGTTCGCCGAGCCGTTCGCCGTAGGGCGGATTGGCGATCAGGATGCCGCTTTCCGCCGGCGGATCGATTTCCAGCAGGTCGGCACGGCGCAGTTCGATCAGGTCGTCCAGCCCGTCGTGGGCGAGGTTCTGCCGGGCGCGCGCCACCGCATCGTCGTCGTTGTCGCTGCCCCATATGGGCAAGCTGTCGGCCATCACCCGCTGCTCTGCCGCCTCAATGCACAGGCGCTTCCACAGGGACGGATCGTAATCAAGCAACCGGGTGAAGCCGAAATCCTTCATGTCGCGGGCGATGCCCGGCGCATCGCCGAGGGCCATGCCGGCCGCTTCCAGCAGGAAGGTGCCCGAGCCGCACATCGGGTCGAGCAGCGGTGTTCCGGGCGTCCAGCCGGCCAGTCGCAGGATACCGGCCGCCAGGTTTTCCTTCAACGGCGCGGCGACCTTGGCGATCTTCTGGCCGCGCATCCACAAGGGTTCGCCGGAAGTGTCGAGATAGAGCGTCGCCTGTTTTTCGTTGATGAAGAGATGGATGCGCACGTCGGGCGCTTCGGTATTGACGTCCGGGCGCTTGGCGCAGTCGGCGCGGAAGCGGTCGCAGACGGCATCCTTGACCTTGAGGGTGATGTATTCGTTACTCTTGAATGGGGAGCGCACGGCGGTTACATAGACGCGGATGCTGCGGCTCACGTCAAACAATTGCGCCCAGGCCACGTCGTAGGCCAGCCGGTAGATGTCGGCCTCGTTCAAAAAGTCGGCGCCGGCGACACGGCGCAATACCCGCGTGGCGATGCGCGAATGGAGGTTCATGCGGTAGCCGGCCTCCGGGCTGCCGGCAAACCCGACACCGCCCGGCGCGATGGCGATCTCCTGACCGCCGGCGGCGGCGATGTCTTCGCCCAACAACGGCTCCAGCCCGCGCGGACAGGTGGCGAAATACTGGCCGGACTGTGCGGGCATCATGCGGCGCACCACGCGTCGCAGTTTGGGACTGGATTCGTTCAAAACGGCTTGACCACCACGAGGATGCACACCGCCAGCAGGAAGAACACCGGCACCTCGTTGAAGAAGCGGAACCAGACGTGCGTGCGGGCATTTTCACCGGCAAGGAAACGCTTGAGGACGCGCCCGCAATAGTGGTGGTAAACGACCAGACCGACGACCAGTGCGGTCTTGAGATGCAGCCAGCCGCCGGAGAAGCCATAGCCGAACCACAGCCATAAGCCAGTAATGATAGCCAGCCCCTCAATCGGCGTGACGAATTTGTAGAGCTTGCGGGCCATCAGCAGCAGACGGTCGCGTTCCGCCGTATTCTCGGCCGGCACCATGGCAAGATTGACAAAGATGCGCGGCAGGTAGAACAGGCCGGCGAACCAGCTGACGACAAAGAAGATGTGGAAGGCTTTCAACCAGAGCATGGGGGATTTCCTTGTTTGTTGTTGGCGGCGAATTCTAGTAGAGCGCCAGCGACGGTCGGGTAGCGCAGCTGCAGTTTGAGTTCGCGCTTCATGCGCGAATTGACGAGACGGCGCGATTCGCTCATGAACGAGAGCAGTAGCGGCGACAGGCGCGTCCGGATTTCCGCGCGGGAGGCACGCGGCGGGCGGGGCAGCCCAAAGGCGTCTGCGAGCTGGTCATACCACTCGCCCATGCGCAGGGCGGAATCGTCGCTGATGTTGTAGCTGCGATTCGCGCCGCCCCGCTCCAGCGCGACGACGCAGGCGCGGGCGAGGTCGTCGGCATGGATATGGTTGGTAAAGACATCCTCGGCGGGCGCCAGCACCGGGTCGGCGCGGCGCAGGCGGTCGAGCGGCAGGCGGTCGGCGGCGTAGATGCCCGGCACGCGCAACAGGCTGACACGTGCATGGCAGCTCCCGAAGTGGCGCAAGCGACGCTCGGCAGCGACGCGCCGCTGCGCTCTTGCCGTGGCGGCGGCCAACGGACGGGTTTCGGGTACGAGCGCACCGGCACAATCGCCATAGACGCCCGTGGTGCTGATGTACACCAGGCGCTGCGGTGGCCGGGATGGTAAACTCGCACGCCTTGTCAGCATGGCCAGCAGGCGTTGCGTACGCGGGTCGTCCTCGCCACTTGCGGGTGGCGGCGCACTATGCAGCACCGCGTGGGCGATGCCGCCCAGACGCCGCAAACCGGCCGGCTGGTCGAGGTCGCCGCGAATCTGCGTCACGCCGGCGGCACGCAGCGACGGATCGGGAGTGCGCACCAGCGCAAACACCCGCCAGCGCCGCGTCAGGGCAGGCAGGGCACGACGCACGACATCACCGCAACCCACGATCAGCAATCTTCTTTTCTTCACCGGACGATTATCGCATGGCCTACCAAGTCACCCTCCAACCCAGCGGCCACCACTTCTCCGTGGCGGTCGGCACCACCCTGCTCGAAGCCGCCCTCGACGCGGGCATCAACCTGCCCTACGGCTGCAAGAACGGCGCCTGCGGCGCCTGCAAGGGCAAGGTACTGGAGGGCGAGGTCGACCACGGTTCATCCCAGGATCATGCCCTGCCGGTCGAAGACCGCGCCGCCGGCCTTGCGCTGCTGTGCTGCGCCAAAGCCCGTTCCGACCTGAGCATCGAGGTGCGCGAAATCAGCGCCACCCAGGGCGCCCAGATCAAGACCCTGCCCTGCCGCATCCAGCAACTGCATCTAGTGGCCGAGGACGTGATGATCGTCAAGCTCAAGCTGCCGACCAACGAGCGGCTGCAATTCCTCGCCGGCCAGTACATCGAGTTCCTGCTGGCTGACGGCAAGCGCCGCGCCTTCTCGCTGGCCAACGCGCCACATGCCGACGAACTGCTGGAACTGCATGTGCGCCGCGTGCCCGGCGGCAACTTCTCCGAGTACGTGTTCACCACCATGAAGGAGAAGGACATCATGCGCATCGAGGGGCCACTCGGCAGCTTCTTCCTGCGCGAGGAGTCCGACCGGCCGATCATCCTGGTCGCCGGCGGCACCGGCTTCGCGCCGCTCAAGGGTCTGGTCGAGCATGCCCTGCACATCGACATTCAGCGCCCGATGAAACTCTACTGGGGTGCCAGGGATCGCGCCGGCCTCTATATGAACGCGCTGGCCGAAAAGTGGGCGGCGGAAAACGGCATTGCCTACGTACCGGTACTGTCGGAACCCGATGCAGACTGGAGCGGCCGCACCGGCCTGGTCCATCAGGCCGTCCTTGCCGACCATCCGGACCTGTCCACCTATCAAACCTACGTCTGCGGCGCGCCGGTGATGTGCGAAGCTGCCCGCGATGATTTCACCGCCGCCGGCCTGCCCAAGGACGAGTTCTTCGCCGACGTGTTCAGCTACGCACCGAAATAAGCG
>JACDZI010000050.1 GCA_013426785.1 Rhodocyclaceae bacterium
GGGGAAAAGGCTGGAGACTGTATTTTCAGCAAGCGTTAATGCTGAATGAGATGGTTGAGACATAGCAGACCTTCTCTGCGAGAGCAGAGTAGGCACAGCTAGCTCACACCTGAATCTCAGGCGACCAGCTTGGAGAAATGCCCCCAAGTGGCCTTAGGAGGCCTGGCGCGCACTCCCAAGTAAACCTCCCTTTGGCGCTTTTCAAAAGGCGCCACATCATCTAGATGCCTGACCGGCTAGTCCGATTCGGTCCAGGTTCCGAGCCCGGTTGCCCCGGGTAACCTCCAGCTAACGCATCATCAACTGAAAGCTATTGCTATGGTATATCAACAAATAAATAAATGCAAACAAACACATTACAAAACAATGTGTTCGTTACTCTGTTACGAGATTTGATATTGATGGTTTAACTAGAGTGGCATCACAAAACCATCACATCCATACAGTTACGCTAAAGCACACTCCATCACATTTCCATCACACCTTAAAGTAAAAAAGCCAACTTTTGTCGGCTTTTTTACTACTGCTAGGGTCTGCTACTCTGCGGATGACTTTGCCAAATTACCTTATAAATCAAGGTATTTGGCGGAGAGGGCGGGATTCGAACCCGCGGTGGGATGTTATCCCACACACGCTTTCCAGGCGTGCGACTTAAACCACTCATCCACCTCTCCGGGGGGGGGCTGTGCCGCGGCAGGGCGCGGATTCTAGCAGAGAAGGTGCCGTATCAACCCTCGTTGTGCCGTAGTGACAGGTCGATAGCGCGCACGTCCTTGGTCAGCGTGCCGATGGAAATGCGGTCGACGCCAGTCTCGGCGATGGCGCGCACGGTTTCCAGACGCACGCCGCCCGAGGCTTCGAGCGCGGCGCGGCCGGCAGTCAGGCCGACGGCCTGGCGCATCTGGCCGAGATCCATGTTGTCGAGCAGGATCAGCGTGGCCCCGGCATCGAGTGCCTCGCCCAGTTCTTCCAGTGTTTCCACCTCGATCTGGATGAAGACGCCGGGCGCTGCGAGCGGGCGCGCCTGGGCGAGTGCCGCCGTCACGCTGCCGGCGGCAATGATGTGGTTTTCCTTGATCAGGATGCCGTCGTAGAGGCCGAAGCGGTGATTGGTGCCACCGCCACAGCGCACTGCGTATTTTTGTGCCAGCCGCAGGCCGGGCACGGTCTTGCGGGTATCGACGATCTGCGCTTGCGTGCCAGCGACGGCCTGCACGTAGCGGCGCGTCTGCGTGGCGGTGCCCGACAGCAATTGCAGGAAGTTGAGTGCGCTGCGCTCGGCGGTGAGGAGGGCACGCGTGTCGGCGACGATTTCGCAGACGACTTGGCCGGCTTCCAGGGTGGCGCCATCCTGTACGAACCAGTCGATGCGCGCGGCGGGGTCGATGTGCTGCAAGCAGGCATCGAACCAGTCGGTGCCGCACAGCACGGCATTTTCACGACAGGTGACGAGGCCGGCGGCGGGGCGCGCGGCGGGGGCGAGCAGGGCGGTCAGGTCGCCGCTGCCGATGTCTTCGGCGAGCGCGGCGAGTACATTGCGTTCGATTTCGGCGGAGAGGGCGAGGGCGAAGTCCATGGTTTATTCCAATGCGTGAATCCAGTCGTTGAGGAGGCGGCGCGCCTCCGGGATGATTTCGCCGGCTGTCAGGCCGATGGGGCCGCAGCCCGCCTGCACGCAGGCGTCAGCGGCGGCACCGTGCACGTGCACCGCAGCGAGGATGGTCTCCAATGGCGGCCAGCCTTGGGCGAGCAGGGCAGCCAGGATGCCGGTCAGTACATCGCCGCTGCCGGCGGTGGCGAGGCCGGAATTGCCGGTCGTGTTGATGAACCACTGGCCGTCAGGCGTGGTGATGACAGTGCCGCAGCCCTTCAGCACAATGAACGCATCGAAGCGCGTTGCCAGGGCGAGGGCCGCGGCCAGTCGGTCGACCTGCACCTGTGCCGTGGTGATGCCAAGCAATCGAGCCGCCTCGGTCGGATGTGGCGTCAGAAAAGTCGGCACTGGCGGGACGGCGCGGCGCGGCAGCAGATCCTGCCTGGCCAGCAGATTGAGGCCGTCGGCGTCGATGACGAGCGGCAGGGGTGATTCGATGGCCTGTTGCAACAACTCGCCGGCTTGCGGTGAATCGCCCAGCCCCGGCCCGACCGCGAGCACGCTGGCATGCGCCAGCGCATCGGCCGGGTTGCGCAGCATCAGTTCCGGCTGGCCGGGATCGACGGGCAGCGTTTCGAGCATGCCGAGATAGACGCGGCCGGCCCCGAGACTGAGCGCCGCTCGGCCGGCCAGCAGCGCGGCGCCGGCCATGCCCGGTGCGCCGCCGAGGATGGCGACACTGCCGTAGCTGCCCTTGTGGCTGTTATGCAGGCGGGGCCGCAGGCTCAAGCGGAACAGTGCTGGCGAAATGAGTTGGCCGCCGGCACTGCCTGGATCGAGGTCAAGGTCGCATAGTGTCACCGACCCGCAATGATCGGGGCCGTCGGCGGTCAGCAGACCCGGCTTCAGGGCGATGAAGGTGGCGGTGCGGTCCGCCCGGACGCACGGGCCGGTCGTCGCACCGGTGTCCGCGTTCAGTCCGCTGGGGATGTCGAGCGCCAGCACCGGCGTGCAACTGGTATTGATGCGCTCGATCCACCCGGCGTAGCTCCCCTCGATGGGCCGCGTCAGGCCGATGCCGAACAGGCCATCGACGATCAGCGCGAAACGGTCGTTGGGGTAGGTGTCGATGCAGGTGCCGCCGGCGGCCAGCCAGTCCGCATGGGCCTGCCTGGCGTCGATGGGCAGGCAGTCCGGATCGCCTGCGAACAGCACGATGGGGCGCTGGCCGTGCGCCAGCAACAGGCGGGCGACGACGAAAGCATCGCCCCCATTGTTGCCCGGCCCGGCGACGATCAGTGCCGACCCGTTTGACCCAGCGAGCATGGAGAGCGCTTGGGCGGCAGCGCCGGCACCTGCGCGTTGCATCAGCGGTGGTGTGGCAGCGCTGTGTTCCGCCTCAATGCGACGTAGTTCGTCACAGGTCAGGATTCGAGTGTCCATGCCGGTGATTCTAGACCTGTGCAGTGATAGAGTGCCTCCATAACGAAGAAGGAGGAACGATGAGCCTGAACGAATTCTTGCCAGAGCTGGCTGAGCGCATCGGTACCTTGCGCCGCGACCTGCATGCACACCCGGAACTGGCTTTCGACGAAGTGCGCACCGCCGCGACTATGGCTACCGCGCTTAAACAACTGGGCCTCGAAGTCTTCGAAGGCATCGCCAAAACCGGCGTAGTGGCGCGGCTGGTGCTGGGCGACGGCGGCAATGGCCGCGCCATCGGCCTGCGCGCCGACATGGATGCCCTGCCGCTGCCCGAACTCAACAGCTTCGCGCATCGCTCGCGCCACGAGGGACGCATGCATGCCTGTGGCCATGACGGCCATACGGCGATGCTGCTCGGCGCAGCCGAGGCGCTGGTGCGCCTGCGCGATAGTCTGCCTTGCAACGGCACAGTCTATTTCATCTTCCAGCCGGCCGAGGAGCACGAGGGGGGCGGGCGGGTGATGGTTGAGGAGGGCTTGTTCGAACGCTTCCCGATGCAGCAGGTGTTCGGCCTGCACAACTGGCCGGGGCTGGCGGCGGGAAGTATCGCCGCACTGGCCGGGCCGGTGATGGCCGGCGCCGACCGCTTCGGCATCACCATTACTGCTCGCGGCGTGCATGCCGCCATGCCGCATCTGGGCAGCGACGCCGTGCTGGCTGGCGCGGCGCTGGTGCAGGCGCTGCAAGCCCTCGTCAGTCGCGAGACCGATCCGCAGGATGCGGCGGTGGTGAGCGTAACGCGCTTCCAGGCGGGCCATGCCGACAACATCCTGCCCGAACAGGCGGTGCTGGGCGGCACGGTGCGCAGCTTTCGGCCCGAACTGCAGGATGCGCTGGAGGCGGGCATGGAGCGTATCTGCGCCGGCATCGCTGCGACGCACCGCGTGGCGGTGGACCTGCAGTTCGTGCGTGGCTATCCGCCGACCATCAATGCGGCCGGCCCGACCGCGCTGTGCCGTGCGGTGGCGCGCGAGATGGTTGGCGCGGAAAACGTCGTCGACAGCCTCAAGCCGAGCATGGGCGCGGAGGATTTCGCCTATTTGTCGCGCGAGGTGCCGGGCTGCTACGTCTGGCTGGGCAACGGGCCGGGGGCGGGCGGCTGCATGCTGCACAGCGCGCACTACGACTTCAACGACGAAATCATTCCGCTCGGCATCCGTTACTGGGTGAAATTGGTGGAGACGGTTCTGGCGGCGTGATCAGTTCTTGATGGCGGCTTGAGCCTTGGCATAAGCGTCGAGCAGGCGCTGGTGCAGGGCGCAGCCCGCGAGGGTCAAGCCGGGGGTACCGACCGTGAAAAAGCGCTGTTCGCCTGCCAGCAGGGCCTCGGCCTCGACCAGCGCCTCGGCACCGAACAGCAATTCCAGTCCGTCGCGGCAGGCCTCGGTTTTTTCCAGGTCGTCCAGTCGCATCAAGGTGTCGATGCAGCGATAGACGCGCCCCCGTTGCGGATTGATCTGTTCGAAGCCGGCGATCCATTCGAGGCCTTCCCGGATGGCTGCTTCATCGCCGCATGCCAGCGCCAGCAGGGTCTTCAGTTCGCCCACGCGCAGGTCTTCCCAGAGCGTGCCGGGATCGGCCGCCAGCCCGATCAGAGCGCGCACCAGACGCTGGTCGTCGAGGCCACTGTCGTTGAGGTCGTCGAGCAGGTCGCCGCAGCCGGCCTCGTCGAGTTCCGGCAGGTTCAGGATGTCGGCGCGCAGTGCATTTCCGACGCTGTTGTTCTCCCATTCGAGGTCGTCGACCGGGTAGATCTCCGACTGGCCCGGTACGACGATGCGGCAGGCATAGACGCCGAGTTGGTCGAAGTCGGCCACGTAGATGTCGTGGCCCAGCGCATGGATGCGCTCCGTGAGCCAGGCGCAGTCGTGGCCGGTTTCCGACTGCGGTGTGCTGAAGTTCCAGTCGCAGTAATCGAAATCCGGCGTGTCGGCGAGGAAGTTCCAGTGCAGGATGCCGCTCGAATCGACAAAGTGGATTTCGAGGTTGGGGCTGCTGGCGACTTCGTCGAGGTCGCAGCCCGGCGGTGGAAAGCCGCCCAGCGCATCGATGGCGCGGCCTTGCAGCAGTTCGGTGAGGGCGCGTTCCAGGGCGATGTCAAAGCGCGGATGGGCGCCGAAGCTGGCGTAGCAGCCCTGATCCTGCGGGTTGAGCAGGGTGACGTTCATCACCGGGTATTCGCCCCCCAGCGAGGCGTCCTTGACGAGGATGCCGAAACCGGCGGCGCGCAGGCAGGCAATGCCGGCGGCGATATGCGGGTAACGGGCGATGACCTCTTCGGGGACGTCCGGCAGGCACAGCCCCTCGGCGATGATCTTGAACTTGACGTGGCGCTCGAAAATCTCCGCCAGCGCCTGGGTGCGCGCTTCGGCGGGCGTGTTGCCGGCCGACATGCCGTTGCTCACATACAGGTTGCCGATGATGTTGACCGGGAACCAGACGATGGCGCCGTCGCGCTGGCGCGTGTAGGGCAGGGCGCAAATGCCGCGCTCTTCGTTGCCCGAATTGAGGTCGACCAGCGCGTCGGCATCGATGCCGCCCGTCGGGTTGTAGAAGGCTTGCAGTTCGGGTGTCAGCAGCCCGGTGGGCCAGGCGCCGTCTTCGGTAATGGGAAACCAGCGCTCACGCGGGTCGTGCACGAAATTGCCGTTGGCGATGTCGCTGCCGAGGTAATAGTGGGTCCAGAAATAGCGCGTGGACAGGCGCTCGAAAAATTCGCCCAGCGCGCTGGCGTGGCAGGCCAGTTTCGATGCGCCCTTGCCGTTGGTGAACAGCAGTGGGCAATCCCTGTCCCGAATGTGTACCGACCAGATGCCCTCCACCGGATTGAGCCAGGAACGTTCCTCGATGTGAAAGCCCAGTTGCGTCAGCCGCTGCTGCAGGGTGGCGATGGAGGTTTCGAGCGCGGCGTCCTTGCCCGGAATGAAGGTTTGCGGGTGCATGAAATTCCTTGAGGATTTTCGGGAGGTTAGCTGATCCAGCGCCGCCGCCAGAAGATGAAGCCGATGGTGCCGGCGACGCCGATCATCAGGCCGATGGCGAACAGGAAGCCGGCTGGGTTGTCGAGCAGCGGCATACTGTGGAAGTTCATGCCGAAGATGCCGGAGATCAGCGTGGCCGGCATGAAGATCAGCGCGACGACGGTGAGGGCGCGCACCTCTTCGTTGACACGGTTGCTGATCGAGGACAGGTAGATGTCGAGCATGCCGGCAATCAGGTCGCGGATGGCTTCGAGCGATTCGATCAGGTGCACCGTATGGTCGTAGATGTCGCGCAGGTAGAGCTGGGTTTCCGGGGTGAAGAAGCGCGCCTCGTTGCGCACCAGCGTGTTGATGACTTCGCGCAGCGGCCAGATGGCCCGGCGCAGCACCAGGGTTTCGCGCTTGAGCAGGTGCAGGGTGTGCAGCTGCGCGGCGTCGGGCTTCGCCATCAGGTCTTCTTCAAGCTGTTCGGTACGCTCGCCGACCTGTTCCAGCACGGTGAAATAGCGGTCCACCAGCAGGTCGAGCAGGGCGTAGGCGAGGTAGTCGGTGCCTAGCTGGCGGATGCGTCCCTTGTCCTGGCGCAGCCACTCGCGTACCGGATCGAAGCTGCCGGTCGAGCGTTCCTGGAAGGTCAGTACGACGTCCTGGCCGATCACGAAGCTGACCTGCTCGGAGGTGACGGTGAGCGTGGCCGGGTCGTAGTCGAAGAAGCGCGCGACGAGGAACAGGTAGTCGCCGTAGTCGTCCAGCTTAGGCCGCTGATCGGTGTTGAGGATGTCTTCGAGTACCAGGGGGTGGAGCTTGAAGCGCCGGCCGATCTCGCCCATCACCTCAGGTTCATGCAGACCATGCACGTTGAGCCAGAGCTTGCCGCCGGTGGTTTCGCTGGCCCGGCAGGCGGCGAGGCTGTCGAAATGCTTTTCGTCGAGGCCGTCCGGCCGGTACTCGATCAGCGCGATGGCGGCCCGCTCGGTCTTGCGTTCACCCAGATGCACCAGCGACCCGGCCGGCAGTCCGGCCTTGCCGGAACGTTTGGGGCGTGGCGCCTTGCGGGGAACGCGCGAGAGGCTGTGGTTGTTCATCTTTCTCAATCTAGCACAAGCCGAAATATCCGAGATGGTTACCGCAGATGGAACTGCTGGCCGATCGTTTGGCGAACAACTAAAATCCGGCTTGGTAGTAACCTGAAAAAGTCGGCGCTGGCGAGACGGCGTCACTACCAAAGTTGACAAGGGGGATTTGATGAAGCGTTCCATCCGTTGTGCCCTGATCGCGGTCATGTTCGGGGTCCCATTTTGCGCACTGGCTGATACCGTCACTGTGGTGACCTCTTTTCCCAAGGAACTGACCTCGGCTTACAAGAAAGCCTTCGAGACAAAGTATCCCAACGACAAGCTTGAAGTCCTCAACAAGAACACGGCGGCGGGTATTGCCTATGTGCGCGAGCAACCGCTTGGTTCGCGCCCTGAAGTGTTTTGGGCTTCAGCCCCCGACGCCTTCGAGGTGTTGTCCAGCAGCAAGCTGCTGACCAAGATCGGTACCGGCAATCCGGCGATTCCACAAAAGATCGGTAACTACCCGGTCAATGATCCGGAAGGCTTCTATCGCGGCCAGGCCCTGGCGGGCTACGGCCTGATGTGGAACACCCGCTACATGAAGGCCAACAACTTGCCGGAACCGAAGGAATGGACGGACCTCGTCAAGCCGGTGTACTTCGGCCATCTGGCGATTTCGAGTCCCTCGCGCTCCGGTACGACGCACCTGACGGTGGAAACCATCCTGCAGGGAGAGGGCTGGACCAAGGGCTGGGAACATCTGCTGGCCATCTGCGGCAACTCGGCTGCGATTACCGAACGCAGTTTCGGGGTGCCGGACGGCGTTTCCAACGGCCAGTTCGGCATTGGCCTGGTAATCGACTTCTTCGGCCTTGCCGCCAAGAACTCCGGCATGCCGGTCGAATTCGTCTACCCGTCGGTGACTGCCATCGTGCCGGCGAACATTGCCCTGATCGACGGCAGCAAGTCACCCGATGCAGGTAAGCGTTTCATCGAGTTCACACTGTCCGAGGAAGGCCAGACGCTGTTGCTCGATCCGAAGATCAGCCGGCTGCCGGTTCTGCCATCCATTTATGCGAAGGCACCGGCGGGCTTCCCGAACCCATTCACCGGCAATATCCAGGCGAAGGTGAATTTCGACTCGAATCTCTCCGAGGCGCGTTATTACATCGTGGTGTCGCTCTTCGACCAGATGATCAGTTTCCGCCACAAGGAACTGGTCGCGGCGGTGAAGGAAATCCACGAGGCCGACAAACGCCTCGGCGGCAGGAAGAGCCCGCAACTGGACGAGGCGCGCAAGCTGGTGCAGCAACCGGTGCTCGATGAAAAACAGGCTGCCGACAGGAAACTGATCGAACTGTTCAAGGCCGACAAGGCGAATGCCGAGGCCTCGCAGGCAAAGGCCAGGGTCGAGGAGGAGTGGGCTGCCAAGGTCAAGGCGAACTACGCCAGGGCGGTCGAACTCGCGAAGAGCGCCAAGTAGGCGCATGACGCGCAGCAGTCCGGCGCTGGTGGCGGTCGCACTGGCGATAGCCGCCTTCCTGCTGGTCTTTCTGGTCGTTCCCGTCGCGACCGTCATCTATACGGCATTTTCAGATGGGCAGGGTGGCATCACCCTGGCGCACTTTGCCGCCTTCAATGAAATTTCGTTGATGCGCGAGAGTTTCGCCAACAGCCTGTTCGTCGGTGGCAGCACGGTACTGCTGGCGACCTTGATTGCCGTGCCGCTCGCCTATCTCACGGTGCGCTTCCAGTTTCGCGGCGCGATCCTGATCCAGACCCTCGGGGTGCTGCCGCTGGTGATGCCGGCCTTTGTCGGCGCTGCCGCGATGCAGTTGCTGTTCGGCCGCTCCGGCGCGGTGAACCTGATCCTCAAGGATGCCTTCGGGTTTGCCCTGCCGCTGATGGACGGCCTGAACGGTGTCATCTTCGTCGAGACCCTGCATTACTTCCCGTTCATCCTGCTCAACCTCTCGGCTTCGCTCGCCAATATCGATTCCTCGATGGAGGAGGCGGCGCAGAATCTCGGCGCGCATGGCTGGCGCTTGTTTCGCCGCGTGGTGTTTCCGCTCGCCCTGCCGGGCTATATCGCCGGGGCCTCGCTGGTCTTCATCAAGGTATTCGACGACCTGGGCACGCCGCTGGTGCTCAACGTCACCAACATGCTGGCGCCGCAGGCCTATCTGCGGGTCACCTCGATCGGTCTCGAAGACCCCATCGGCTATGTGATTTGCGTCATCCTTGTCGCCTTCTCGGTGATGGCGATGGCCGGCGCCTGGTGGTTCGTTAAACGGCGCGATTTCGCGCTGATTTCGCGCGGCGGCACGCAGGCGCCCCGCCGGCGTCTCACCCTCGGACAAAGCTTCCTCGCCTATGGTTGGATCGGCTTCGTCCTGCTGCTAGTTCTCTCGCCGCACCTCGGCATCCTGCTGTTGTCGCTTTCCAAGGTGTGGAGTTTCACCGTGCTGCCGGAACAATTCACCTTCGATCACTACGTCACGATCTTTGGCGAGTCGTCGCAGATGATCTGGAACACCTTCCTCTACTGCGGGCTGGCGGCCCTGATGGATGTATTCATCGGGACGGCCATCGCCTACATCGTGTTGCGCACGACCCTGCCGGGCCGGCAAGTGCTCGATCACCTGGTGACGGTGGCGCTGGCGATGCCAGGGCTGGTGCTGGGCATCGGTTATCTGCGTACCTTCCGCGGTGTCGAACTGCCTTTCGGCGGCGGTGCCCTGACCGCCAGCTGGGTGGTTTTCGTGCTGGCCTATGCGGTGCGCCGCCTGCCGTATGCGCTGCGTTCCTGCATGGCGGCCCTGACACAGGTGCATCCGGCCCTCGAGGAGGCGGCACAGAACCTCGGTGCCGGGCGCTGGCGGACGATCCGCCGCGTGGTGGTGCCGCTGATGATGGGTGGCATCCTGGCCGGTTTCGTCACCAGTTTCATCACGGCCACGACCGAGATTTCCGAGACGATGCTGCTGACCAGTCGCGAGAGCCTGGCACCGATGTCTTACGGGATCTACCTCTACTTCCAGTCGATCGCCGGGCGCGGACCCGGCGCGGCGCTCGGCGTCATCGCCGTGGTGCTCGTTGCACTGGGTACTTACCTCTCGCATCGCCTCGTCGCGGCGCATTCGCCGTATCAGCAAGGAGGACGCAAATGATCCCTGTCGGCGTCGATATTCGCAACGTCGCACTGGCTTTCGGCAAAACCGAAGTGCTCCGCGACATCAACCTCAGCGTAGCACCCGGCGAATTCTTCGCGCTACTGGGCCCTTCCGGTTCTGGCAAGTCCACCCTGCTGCGCCTGATTGCCGGCTTCAACCAGCACCAGAATGGCTCGGTGATGATCGCCGGGTGCGATGTCACCGGGATTCCGCCCTGGGAGCGCAATGTCGGCATGGTGTTCCAGAACTATGCGCTCTGGCCGCACATGACGGTCGAGCAGAACGTCGCCTTCGGCCTCGAGGAACGCCGTATACCCAGCATCGAGATTCGCCGCAAGGTGCATGCGGCGCTGGAACTGGTCGGCCTGGTCGAATACGCGAAGCGTCGTCCCGGGCAACTGTCGGGCGGTCAGCAGCAACGGGTCGCCATCGCACGAACTCTCGCCATCGAGCCGCAGGTGCTGCTGCTTGACGAACCGCTGTCCAATCTTGATGCCAAGCTGCGGGTGCAGACACGGCAGGAACTCGTCAAATTGCAGCGCCGGCTCGGCATCACGACGATCTTCGTGACCCACGATCAGGAAGAGGCGCTGACCACCTGCCAACGGATTGCCGTGATGGATCAGGGCGTGATCCAGCAGGTCGGCACGCCGATGGACTTGTTCGACCATCCCGTCAACCGGTTCGTTGCCCAGTTCGTCGGCAGCGTGAATCTGTTTTCCGGCAGGGTCACGTCGGTTGGTGATGGCTTGCATTTTTCGTCGCCGCTGTTGGGCGAGATTGCCTTGCCAGCAACAGTGCAATCACCGCTGGCGGAGTGCGATCTGGCTTTCCGGCCCCATGCTGTCCAGTTTGGTGGCAAGGCGGATGCGGACGATCACCTCGTACTCGAAGGCAGCATCGAAGCGGCGGAATTCCTCGGGGAATTCCAGCGCTACGAGATCCGGGTCGGTGCTGCGGTCGTCACTGCCGACATCCCGCACACCCGTGGCAGTCTGCCCCTCGCTTTGGGTATGCGCCTGCCGCTGAGCATACCCGCCAGCGAATTGCGCTGGGTGGCCGGCACTGCGAGCCTGTAAAATCCCGCTGTAATGCAGTTATAACGACTCCGATGACACGAATCTCCATCTACGATTCCACCTTGCGCGACGGCGCCCAGGCTCAGGGCATTTCTTATTCGGTCGAGGACAAGCTCAAGATCGTCGAGCGGCTGGATGCGCTCGGCGTCGCCTACATTGAGGCCGGCAATCCCGGTTCCAATCCGAAGGACCTGGAATTCTTTGCCCGCGCCGCCTCGCTGAAGCTGGCTAACGCGCGCATCATCGCCTTCGGTGCCACCCGAAAAGTCGGCGCTGACGTGACGGCGGATGTTAATGTGCAATCCCTGCTCCAAGCGGGTACGCCGGCCATCGCCATCTTCGGCAAGAGCTGGGACTATCAGGTGCTGGAGATTTTGCGCACCACGCTGGCCGAGAACCTGGCGATGATCGGCGACACCCTCCGCTACCTCAAGCAGCACGGCAAGGAGGTGGTGTTCGACGCCGAGCACTTCTTCGACGGCTACAAGGCCAATGCCGACTATGCCTTGCAGACGCTCGCTGCGGCGGCGGAAGCGGGCGCCGACAGTCTGGCGCTGTGCGACACCAACGGCGGTAGCTTTCCCGACGAAATCTTCGCGATCACCGGCGTGGTCTGCGCGCGCTTTCCCGGCATGGCGGTCGGCATCCACTGCCACAACGACAGCGAGATGGCGGTGGCGAATTCCATCCGCGCCGTGCAGGCCGGCGCCAGCCAGGTGCAGGGCACCATTAACGGGCTGGGCGAACGCTGCGGCAATGCCAACCTGTGCTCAATCATCCCCAACCTGCAACTGAAGCTGGGTTACGCCTGCATTCCGCCCGACGCGCTGCGCCACCTCACTTCGGTGGCGCGTTCGGTGAGCGAGATCGCCAACCTGCCGCTGAATGAAAAGGCGGCCTACGTCGGCGGTCATGCCTTCGCCCACAAGGGCGGCATGCACATCGACGCGGTGGTGAAGAACCCGGTCTCCTACGAGCACATCAATCCGGAACAGGTCGGCAACAGCCGCCGCGTGCTGATGTCCGAGGTGGCGGGGCGCAGCACCCTGATGGCGCGTATCAACGCCATCGACGCGACGCTGTCGAAGGATTCGCCCGAGACGATGAAGATCATCGACCGGCTCAAGGAACTCGAGCACGAGGGCTACCAGTTCGAGGCGGCGGAAAGTTCTTTCGACCTGGTGGTGCGCAAGATGCTCGGCCGCTACCTGCCCTTCTTCGAACTGGTCGAGTTCAAGGTGATCACCCACGAGCCGGCGCTCAACGAAGTGAATTCCTCGGTGATCATCAAGGTGCGCGTCGGCGACCAGGAAGTGCTGACCGTGGCCGAGGGCGACGGGCCGGTGAACGCGCTCGACAAGGCGGCGCGAAAAGCGCTGGAACGGCTCTACCCGGCCATTGGCTCGATTCGGCTGACCGACTACAAGGTGCGCGTGCTCGATTCCGACAAGGCGTCGGCCGCGAGGGTGCGTGTGCTGATCGAGTCGAGCGATGGCCACGAGAGCTGGACCACCATTGGCGTGTCGACCGACATCATCAACGCCTCTTGGCAGGCGCTGGTCGATGCCATGGAAGTCAAGCTGATCCGTGACCAGGAAATGCCGGCATAACCCCAACGGGTAGTAGTTTCAATTATTAGAACAACCTAATATTCTTGTCTTTCTGGCATGGCAGGAGACAAGCAATGGCTAGAGTCGTGATTCTGGGGGCGGGTCTGTCGGGGCATACCATGGCCCGCTACTTGAACCTGTGGCTGGGCAAGCAGCACGAGATCGTCATGGTGTCGCCCAACGCCAAGTGGAACTGGATTCCCTCGAACATCTGGGTTGGCGTCGGCCGCATGACCGAGCAGGATGTCACCTTCGACCTGGCCGAGGTGTATCGCAAGACGCGCGTCGATTTCCGGCAGGCCAAGGGACTTTCGCTCAATCCCGAGGGCACCGCAGCCGATGCGCGGCCCTTCGTCACGGTTGAATACACCCTGCCGGCCAAGGCCGGTCAGCGCGAGGACATCCATTACGACTATCTGGTGAATGCCACCGGGCCGAAGCTGAACTTCGGCGCGACCGAAGGCCTCGGTCCCGACCACGGTCATACGGTGTCCGTCTGCACCGCCAGCCATGCGTTGGAAGCGAACCACAAATTCCAGGAAAACATCGCCGCCCTGCGCGCCGGCGAGAAGCGCACCTTCGTCATCGGCACCGGCCACGGCATGTGCACCTGCCAGGGCGCGGCTTTCGAATACATCTACAACATCGACCACGAACTGCGCGAAGCCGGCGTGCGCGATCGGGCGAAGATCGTCTGGATCAGCAACGAGTACGAACTGGGCGATTTCGGCATGGGTGGCGTTCACATCACGCGCGGCGGCTACGTCACCAATGGCAAGACCTTCGCCGAGTCGCTGATGGTCGAGCGCGGCATCGAATGGATCACCCGCGCGCACGTCAAGAAGGTCGAGGCCGGCAAGATCCACTACGAACTGCTGGACGGATCCTTCCACGAACTGGAATTCGATTTCTCGATGCTGATCCCGCCCTTCGCGGGCGTCGGCCTCAAGGCCTTCGACCAGGCCGGCGGCGATATCACCCCTCAGTTGTTCGCGCCCAACGGCTTCATGAAGGTGGATGCCGACTATACGCCGCGCCCCTACCTCGAATGGAGCGGCAAGGACTGGCCGAAGACCTATCAGACGCCGGGCTACCGCAACATCTTCGCGGTCGGCATCGCCTTCGCCCCGCCGCACCTGATCAGCAAGCCGATGCAAAGCGCCAACGGTACGCCGATCAACCCGGCCCCGCCGCGCACCGGCATGCCATCGGCGGCGATGGCCATGGCCGTGGCGAAGAGCATCCGCGACATGATCAACGGCGCCGACAAACCGACGCAAAGCGCCTCAATGGCCGAGATGGGCGCCGCCTGCGTGGCCTCGACCGGCTCGGGCTTCTTTTCCGGCACGGCGGTGACCATGACCGTCTATCCGGTCGTGCCCGATTTCGAGAAGTATCCGCTGCACGGCCGCGACGACAACCTGACCTTCGGCGAAATCGGCCTGGCCGGCCACTGGATGAAGTACCTGCTGCACCATGCCTTCATCTACCAGGCGAAGATGAAGCCGGGTTGGACCCTGATGCCGGACTGACGGGCGACCCCATTCAAGGAGCGAGACATGACAGGCAAGATCACCAACCGCGAACCCTACCAGCAGGCGTACTACCCGCCCACCCCGACCGCCTTTACCTGCGCCATGCGCAAGTCGCTGCCCTGGCAGGTGGTGCGCTTTTTTGTCATCAACCTGAAAATCCTTACCCTGATGATGAAGTCGCATCACTGAGGCACCTGCCGGCGAAAAGTCGGCTGTGGCGGGACGGCGTCAGGCGTCCGGCTTCAGCAGTACCAGCTTGATGTGCTCTTGGTCGATCGGATGAAGTGTGACCTGCTGGCAGCTTACGATCCCTCGTTGCGGAAGATGGAAGGCCCTCGTGCCCCCCTGACGTTCAAGGACATCGTGCTGTTTCCAGAAACAGGCGAAATCGGCGCTCTCCTGCAACAGTTCGGTGACCAGGCTTTGCACGGCCGGCTCGTCGAGCCGGGTGCGGCAGTCGGCGCGGAACTCGGCGGTGAGGCGCCGTGCGCGTGCTTCCCAGTCGACGATCAGGCTGCGCGCCGCAGCATCGCGGAAGACGAAGCGCAACAGGTTGCGGGGTGGCTCCTGGGTGGCCTGGGGCTGGTCAAGCCAGCCGGCGAAGAGCTTTTCTGCGGGCTTGTTCCAGGCCAGCAGGTTCCAGCTGCGTCCCATCAGGTAGGCGGGTACCCTGATGTCGCGCAGCAGGGCAAGCAGCGTATCCGAGACGGTATCGACGTCGGGCGGCGCTTCCAGCGGATCGCGCCGTCCGGCCAGTTCGAACAGGTAATCGCGTTCGCTCGGCGTGAGCTGCAGACCGCTGGCCAGCCGATCGAGCACTTCGGCGGAGACGTTGACCGGTCGCCCCTGTTCTATCCAGGCATACCAGGTGGGACTGATGCCGGCGATCTGGGCGACTTCCTCGCGGCGTAGGCCGGGAGCGCGGCGCCGGCTGCCGGCGGGAAAGCCGAATTGTTGCGGCGCGTGGCGGCCGCGCAGTGCGACGAGGAATTCACCGAGTTCCTTGAGACGGGTGTCCATGAACGATGCCCAGGCTGTTAGTCTTGATACTAGTATAAGTTATAGTCTTGTTAGGGTACCCGGATTTCGCTAGCATGTGCCATCACCCGCAAAAAGGAGGGTCATCATGACCGGCAAGACGCTCTACGACAAACTCTGGGAATCGCACGTCGTCCGCGAGGAATCCGACGGCACCTGCCTGCTCTACATCGATCGCCACCTGATGCACGAGGTGACCAGCCCGCAGGCCTTCGAAGGGCTGCGGCTGGCCGGCCGCAAGGCCTGGCGCGCCACTTCCATTGTCGCCAACCCCGACCACAATACGCCGACCAACGCCTGGAACGAGGGCATCAAGGACCCGATTTCGCGCCTGCAGGTCGAGACGCTGGATGCCAACATCAAGGACTTCGGTGCGTTGGTGTATTTCCCGTTCAAGCACGCCAACCAGGGCATCATCCATGTGATCGGCCCGGAGAATGGCACCACGCTGCCCGGCATGACCGTAGTCTGCGGCGACAGCCATACCTCGACCCACGGCGCCTTCGGCGCACTGGCCCAAGGCATCGGCACCTCCGAGGTCGAGCATGTGCTCGCCACGCAGGTGCTGGTCGCCAAGCGCTCCAAGCGCATGCTGATCAAGGTGGAGGGGAAAGTCGGCGCTGGCGTGACGGCGAAGGATATCGCGCTGGCGATCATCGGCAGGATCGGCACCGCCGGCGGCACGGGCTACGCCATCGAATTTGGTGGTTCCGCGATCCGAGACTTGTCGATGGAGGGCCGCATGACCCTGTGCAACATGGCGATCGAAGGCGGCGCGCGCGCCGGCCTGGTCGCCCCGGACGAAAGGACCTTCGCCTATCTTAAGGGCCGCACCCATGCGCCTAACGGAGCGCAGTGGAACAAGGCCGTCGCTTACTGGCAGACGCTGACTTCGGATGCCGATGCGGAATTCGACTGCGTGATCGAACTCGACGCGGCGAAGGTCGAGCCGCAGGTGACCTGGGGTACCTCGCCCGAGCAGGTGCTGCCTATCGGCGCGAAAGTGCCGAACCCCGCCAATGAGAAGGATGTCGTCAAGCGTGGCAGCATCGAGCGTGCGCTGCAGTACATGGGCCTCAAGGCTGATACCCCCATCGATCAGATCAAGGTCGACAAGGTGTTCATCGGTAGTTGCACCAACTCGCGCATCGAGGATTTGCGCGCCGCCGCCGGCGTGACGAAAGGCAGGCAGAAAGCCACCAGCGTCAAGCAGGTGTTGATCGTACCCGGCTCCGGCCAGGTCAAGCGCCAGGCCGAGGCCGAAGGGCTGGACCAGGTGTTCATTGCGGCCGGTTTCGAATGGCGCGAACCGGGTTGCTCGATGTGCCTCGCCATGAACGCCGACCGTCTCGAACCGGGCGAGCGCTGCGCCTCGACCT
This sequence comes from Rhodocyclaceae bacterium, assembly GCA_013426785.1. GTDB lineage: Bacteria > Pseudomonadota > Gammaproteobacteria > Burkholderiales > Rhodocyclaceae > Sulfuricystis. The sequence continues at coordinate 16,933 of JACDZI010000050.1, forward strand.
CAAACCGTAACTTCGAAGGCCGCCAGGGGGCCGGCGGCCGCACCCATCTTGTCAGCCCGCAGATGGCCGCCGCCGCCGCCATCGCCGGCCACTTCGTCGACATCCGGAGCTTCTGACCATGAAACCCTTTACCTATCTTGACGGTTTGGTTTGCCCGCTCGACCGCGCCAACGTCGATACCGATGCCATCATTCCCAAGCAGTTCCTCAAGTCCATCAAGCGTTCCGGTTTCGGCCCCTACCTGTTCGACGAGTGGCGCTACCAGGATACCGGCGAGCCGGGCATGGATTGCACCCACCGTCCGCTGAAGAAGGATTTCGTCCTCAACCAGACGCGCTACCGGGGCGCGCAGGTGCTGCTGGCGCGCGACAACTTCGGCTGTGGTTCTTCACGCGAGCATGCGCCCTGGGCGATCGAGGACTACGGCTTCCGCGTCGTCATCGCGCCGTCCTTCGCCGACATCTTCTTCTCGAACTGCTACAAGAACGGCATCCTGCCGATCGTCGCATCCAGCGAAATCGTCGACCAGATGTTCCGCGAGTGTGCCGACAAGAAAGGCTACCAGCTGCGCGTCGATCTCGAAACGCAGACGGTGCGTAACCCGGCTGGCGAATGGTTCACCTTCGACATCACACCACATCGCAAGCATTGCCTACTCAACGGCCTCGACGAGATCGGCCTGACCCTGCAGCACGCAGGCGATATCAAAGCCTTCGAGAAGAAACACAAGGCCGCGCAGCCCTGGCTGTTCGCATGAGGTTTCAGTCCTTTTGCCAGGGAGCGTGGCCGAAGGTTTCCACCAGGAAATCGACCATGGCCCGCACCTTGGGTGACAGGTTGCGGTTACTCGGATAGGTGGCGTAAAGGGTGACTGGCTCGACGTGATGCCAGTCGGTCAGCACCGGCACCAGTTTGCCGTCACGGATCGCCTCGCCGGCGATCACTTCCGTCAGGCGGGCGATGCCAACGCCGGCGAGGGCCAGTTGCAGCACCGTGTCGGCATTGTTGGCGGCGACGTTGCCGCTGACATGCACCACCCGAATGCCTTCATCGGTATCAAAGGGCCAGCGGCGCAGGGCCGGCAGGCCGGTGATCCACAGGCAGTTATGGCGTTGCAGGTCATCCGGCGTTTCGGGGCGCCCATGACGTTTCAGGTAAGCCGGCGAGGCACAGATCACTCGTTCCAGGTTGCAGATCCGTCGTGCCACCATTGACGACTCGTCAAGCGGGCCGTTACGGATGGCTAGATCGAAGCCATCGTCCTGCGGGCCGAGCGGCTGGTCACTGACCGTCAGGTCGATCTCGATTTCGGGATAGCGCTCCAGAAAGCGCGAAATCGCCGAGGGCAACTGGTGCATGCCGAAGGCCGAGCTGCAACGCAGGCGTAGCAGACCGCGCGGACTGGACCCAGCCTGGGTTACCTCGGCTTCCGCCTCGTCCATGGCAGCAAGAATCGGCCTGGCGCGGGCATAGAAGGCTTCGCCTTCGGCCGTCAATTGCAGGCGGCGCGTAGTCCGATGCAATAGCCGGGCCCCCAGCCGGTCTTCCAGACGCGTGACCAGTTTGGAGAGGGCGGAAGGGGTCTGATTCATTTCCCGCGCTGCGGCAGTAAACCCGCCGGTTTCCACAGCGCGGACGAAGGCAGTCATTTCAGCGGCACGATCCATGGCTGAATTATGGATCAAACAGCATCAATGTTGTTCCTTTGGTGTTAATTGTGTTTCCTAAAGTTATTAATTAAAGTGTCGTATCAGATGTTGCATTGCAAAATTGAAAGGAAACGTCATGACCCACATTGATAGCGTCGCAATCGAACAGCATGCCCGGCGCCTACGCGCCCAGGAAATGCAGCGGGTTCAAGGCCTCATGTCCAAGCAGATGAAGCTCTATGGTCACCTGCTGGCGGCGACCGTGCTGCAGGCAATGATTGCCGTGAGTGACGGGTTGTTCAAGCTGTTCTCCTGGAATCCCCATCCGCCGCACACTTGGCGGCATTCCTGACCGACTCTTGAAAAGTCGGCGCTGGCGGGACGGCAGACCGTCCTGCTCTCGCGTTTTACGGCGAGCTATTCACCAACAAGAGCCAGTGCTCTGTCTATCGTTTTGTCGGACAGATACATGCCGTGCATTTTCAGTTCTGCGATGACCTGTCGCGCCGAGGGGATCATTCCGCGCTGCTTGGCCAGTAGCACTACTCCGACCCGAGTTTGACACTTTTGAGGCACATATTTCAGTGACACCCAGCAACGGT
>JACDZI010000182.1 GCA_013426785.1 Rhodocyclaceae bacterium
TCGCCTGCGGCATCATCACTTGGCGTGCAACTGGCCTACTGAAATAGGCTCTTAATCAATACATTCATGTAGTGCAACTTATATAGTGTTTCCGAAGGTAATACCGTGCCACCACGTCGCGGACCAACTTTCGCTGTGCAAGGTACACCTCAGGCAATTACGCTGCTTCAAATTTGACAGATCAAATTACGATGGTGCGCAAAGGCTCTTACCAAGGCCGGCGCTGGACTTGGCGGTGACAGTGGCATATGGGCAATGCAGGCTTGGTCTTCCGGAGCCATGGCAGAAGAGCACTCGGGAGAAATGCACTTGTGCCATGACTCCGGCGACTGCTTGGCGGAGTTCGCCAAAGCCTGCTTTTCTTGCCGGCGCAAGGATTTCGCCGGTTTTTCGTGAGAACCCGCCTTGCGAAACTTGGCGATTGCCACGAAAGAATTTCGTGGCTTGATTTTTGGTTTCATCCTATGACTCCTTTGACTTATGTTGAGACGGAAACGCTATACCGCAGCCAAGCGTTCAACCGTATCGGGATAGCGCTCCACCAACCGGATCAGCAGTGCTGCCTGTGCATTGGGTTTGGCTCGCCCCTGCTCCCAGTTTTCCAGGGTGCGGGGGTTGGTGCGCAGGTAGCGGGCCAGCACTGGACGTGAAAGGTGCAAACGCTCCCGCAACGCCAGCAGCTCGTCGGCACTGACTTCGGGGGCGGGCTTGGCCTCGACCACATGGGTACGCAAGGTCCGCTTGCCAGCACGTTCCTCGGCCAGCGCATCGAACCCTTCGGCAAGTTCAGCAAACAGATTCCGTTTTTTCATCGTCTAGCCTCCAATTCTCGTTTCAGCATGCCCTTGAGCGCTTTCTTATCCTTCACGCTCAGGTCATCCATCTCGTCCTTGTCATACAGGGTGAACAGCCAGAATTGCCGCTTGCCATCCCACCAGTAGTAGATCACCCGCAATCCACCCCGCTTACCCTTGCCCCGCCGCAGATCGGGCTGGCGAATCTTTCGCAGCCCTCCCGTGCCTTCGATCACATCACCTGCCTCCGGGTTTGCCATCAAGGAATTCTGCAAATCCCGAAAGCCTTCATCATCCAGATACTCCGGGCGATACTTGGCGAAGGCAGGCAATTCGACGAAGATTGCTTTCATGAAAAGACTATACGCAACTTGCGTTCATGTATCAAGGTTGAAATCCTCATTTCAACTTCGCCACCGCCACGGCAATCGCCGCAGCGCGGCTGATCCCCCTGCCTCTGGCCCAGTCATCCAGCCGTTCCAGAACGGCTGGAGGAATGCGGAATTGAACTCAAAACCGCTCTTGCAACAATTACGAAGTAATGCAGATGTTTATACACGCATTGCGTAGCACTCAATTTGTCGTCTTGAATACGGGGGCCACCTTATTCACCCACAAGAGTGTCAATACAATCAAGATAATCGACGACAGAATCATGGAGCCAAAGTAAGGTAAAAAGGATGCGGTAGCCAACATTGCAATAAATGCACATATTTTCATATTGAGCGGCCTGAAATTTTTAAGTCCAGTCCAAAATGCGAAAAGATAGATTAGCATGAAGTTGGCATTCGCAATCTTGATAAGCCACTGCTCCGATAGACCTGTAGCTGAGATCAATGTAGCGACTAAACCATACCCTCCTGCGAGAAAGCAGAGTGCGTAAATCGGTACATTGCTTTTTTGTGAAATTTTTCCAAACACGCTGGGTATCAAGCGGTCGCGTCCCAACGCGTATATAAGCCGAGAAGCGCCCAGCACCCAGGAATTTGTTGCTAAGACGAGCAATAGAATGGCAGCAACATCACCTAGGGAAACACTGAATAAGTGTTGATTGGAGTGAACGATTTCATTGTCATGCT
>JACDZI010000183.1 GCA_013426785.1 Rhodocyclaceae bacterium
GTATGAGCAAATGATAACATATTTCTACGACATTTCAATGTTGACGTGACAGTAGAGTCAATGATTAATATACTGTCCCCCGGAATCGGCGGAATTGCCAAATCCTAAATCCACCGCCGGACCTTGGCCCGGTAATCCTTAAAGGGAGCACCAAATTTTTCGGTCAAATAGTCTTCCTCCCGCTTGATCACTCCCCAATACATCAATAGGTGCAGCACAGGAAAAAGCAGCATCACCCAGGCGGAATTGGCGATCACCGCCAAACCGAGATACATTACGGACATTGCCAGATAAATAGGATTGCGGGACAGGGCAAAGGGGCCGGAGGTGACCAGAACCTGTGAAGGCTGGCGGGGATTGGCGGTGGTGCCGAGGCGGTGCAGGGTGACAAAGGCCCAGCGGGCAAAGGCGGCGCCACACATCACCAGGGCCGAGCCCAGCAGGAGATTGAGGCCGCTGGATGGTCGCCAAAGTGTTTGGGGGTAAAGAAAGTGCAGGCCACCGCCCAGGGTAAGGGTCGCCAGATACAGCAGCGGCGGTGGGACGATCAGGCGCGCAGAATCACCCATCGCTGCAATTCCTCGGCTTGGTCGTGATCAGCTGGCGACCGAAGATCGCCATTGCCTCTATGACCGCCTCCAGTTCGTTCCCCAGAGGCGTTAGCTGATACTCGGTCGTTGGCGGTATTGTTGGCAGCACCCTTCGCGAGACGATTTGCCTTTTTTCAAATTCCCGCAAGCGCATGCTGAGCATTTTCGGGCTGATCGAAATCAGAGACCGCTCCAATTCGCTGAAACGCTTCTTGCCGGTAATCAGTTCCCGAATGATCAGCGTTGCCCATTTATGCTCGATCAGTGCCGCCGTCGCCGACACTGGACAATCATCGCCGCAGCTGGTGGCGGGTGAATCGGCGGTGTCCATGCCTTTCATAATGGTAAGTTCCTATCGAAAAAGTGCCTTCTTGCGGGATGGTCGCGATTACTCTATATGTGCGATGGAACAGTCGACCGCAGGCTAGAAAATAGCTCTTGACTGCGGGCCTGTCAATGCGCCTTTTCGGCGTCGGGCCGGGGCTGGTCATCTAACCATTTCTCAAGGAGGTAGTCTCATGCGATTGAAAGTATTGCTGTGGATTGTCGGAGTCGTCCAGATCGTTCTTGGTGTTTTCTACCTGTTCTTTCCTCATTTTCTTTTGCGGTCGATGGGGCATTCTCTGCCTGCTGCCGACCTAAACTATCCTCTGGGAATGCTGGCGGCGCGGTTTTTGGCCTATGGAATCGGCATGTTCGTTATTTCCCAGAACCCTCCAGCACACCGTTTCTGGATCAACAATATGGTGTTTATTCAGATTGTTGACCTGGCGGTCGGGCTGTACTACACCTTTAATGGTACCCTCTCTCTTACTTTATCGGGATTTCCGATGTTCAATGCCATTCTTATCGCCAGCCTTTTGTGGCTGTGGCGGCCCAGGGAATCAGCCGCTGCACTGGGCAAATGAACAATTTGAATTGATCGGCAGCGCAGAAGGCCGATATGGGTGAATTCAGGTTCCAAGATACAGGGAAAAAATCAGGGCCAGGCTTCTCAATCAACAAATCGATGCAGGCGAATTGAAAAAGGGTCAAATAAAATAGGTCGGGGTAGGATTTATCCACCAAATTAATCACAAACGAGCCCATGTTTTTTCGCCTGTGAGGTTTGTTTAATTGTTATCTGGCCGTTCGCAGTAACAGCAGTAAATCTAGCGGGTTAAAGTCCCGTCCGGGGAGTTGTCCGTACGCCCTGGTAGTATGAGGAAGCGGCGTTGTGGTAACACGGGGTCGTGAGTTTCCAAACAGCAAGAGAGCAGGCCGTAACGTAA
>JACDZI010000184.1 GCA_013426785.1 Rhodocyclaceae bacterium
TCGGTCATCTCCCGATCGACGAGCAGGCCGAGGCGTTCCTCGAAGGCCAGCCCCCCGATCTCGGCAATATTGGCCTGCTCGGCCAGGGCGTGGGCCATGCCGTACAGGCGCAGCTGGTTGAGTTTCTCGGTGGTGGGATGGGTCAGCATGGCAACTCCAGTCAGTGGTAGTAGTGAGAACCGCGCACATTGGCGTGGTCGAAGGGAAGCGTCGATTGCGCCGGTGGTTCGGCCGGCCGGTCCAACCCGTGCTTGAGGATCGAGGCCACCGACTTGTAGGTGCGGGCATTGATCGCCAGCGCCCGTGCGCAGGCGGCCTCCAGCCGGGTACGGCCCACCTCGCGTGCCAGTCGCAGGACTCCGAGGCAAGCCCGGTAGGCTTGCTGGGGATGGGTGCGGCTGCTCATCAGGTGCTCGACGAAGGCTGTCGTCTCGGGGCCGATCTTGTTGGCCCAGGCCAGGATGCGCGGCGCATTCCACCCGGAAACGGCCTGATGGGCTGGCGTCATGTGGGCATCAACCGTGGTGTGCCGGCCCTTGTCGCGACTCCTGACATGGCTGGCGATACGCACGCCCTTGTGGAACACCTCCACCGTATGCGCGGCGATCCGCGCATCGACCTCCTGGCGGGCAAAGCGATACGGCACCGAGTAATAATGGCCATGAACTTCGACGTGGTAGTCGATGCCGACACGCCGACGTTGCCAGTCGGCATAGGCATACCGCGTGGCCGGCAGTGCCTTGAGCGCCGGCTGGTCGATGGTCTCGAATGCCTGGCGGCGGCAACCGGGCAGTTTCTTGAAGGCACGGGTATTGAGCCGCGCCAGCAGTTCGCGGATGGCGCGATTCAGTTCATCGAGACTGAAACAACGCCGGTTTCTGAGCGCGGCGATGATCCAGCGGCTGGCAACCAGTACGCCGCCTTCGACCTTGGCTTTGTCCTTGGGCTTCCTGACCCGTGCCGGAATGACGGCAACGCCGTAGTGGCTGGCCCAGTCCTGATAGCTCGGGTTGAGGTCGGGTTCGTACCAGTCCGGTTTCTTGACGCCACTCTTGAGATTGTCGGGAACGACGATCTCGGGGGCACCGCCAAAGAACTCCATGGCCCGCACATGGGAGCCCAGCCAGTCCGGCAGGGCTTGCGTCCAGGTGGCCTCGGCAAAGGTGTAGTTGGAGGCGCCCAGCACGGCGACGAACAGTTGGGCCGGCCGGATTTCGCCAGTATCGGGGTCGATGACCGACAGCGTGGTGCCGGCGTAATCGACGAACAGTTTCTCGCCCGGTGCATGGGTCTGCCGCATGGAGACGGCCAGCTTGCCGACCCATTCCCGGTAGTGCTGGCAGAAGGCGCTGTAGCGGTAGCCGTCGGTATGCTCGGCCTTGTACTCCTGCCAGAGCAGGTCGAGGGTGACATGCTTCCTGCCCAGTTCCCGATGGACGGTCGGCCAGTCGGGTTCGGTGCGTTCGACGCTGCGCGGCAGCACGGGCGGAAACAGCCTAACCTGCAGGACGGTCTCGTCCAACCCGGCCGGCAGGGGATAGCCAATGCCGGCGCGACTGGCACGGCGCAGGTACTCCCCAACCGTGGTCGGACTGGCACCGACCACGTCGGCAATTTCTCGTTGACTGCGCCCACATTCGTGGTGCAGCCGCAATACTTCGGCAATCTTGCGCATGGATAACCTCTTCGCCATGTGGCCTCCGGCAAAAAATCGCCGAAGGTGCCACGGTTATCCGCGCGCTGCGCGCTTACTCAGACTGTCCAGTTGCCCGTGGAATGGGTGTCCAGTTCGTCGTGGAATCACTGTCCAGGTCTCCGTGGAATCCCCGTCCAGTTACGCGTGGAATACGCA
>JACDZI010000185.1 GCA_013426785.1 Rhodocyclaceae bacterium
AGGCATAGTCTTCATCAAAGAGGTTCCGAAGTTCACCGCGAATGGTATAATCTCCATATTTTTCACTGCGCAGGAACCGGTAGCTGAGGGTCAGATCGGTGACGATAAAGCTGTCAAGCGTAACCACCGTGTAGGTGTCCCAGTCATCCACCTGCTGCGGTCCGGTATAGGTGAAATTAACCCAGCCGGAAAGTCCGGCGCCATCAGCAAAGGACAGACCCGTGGACAGGTTCATATCGCTTATGTAAAGCAAATCCTCCCCTGTGGCATCATCCTCGTAACGGTTGAACCAGGTCATATCGATAAAAGGCCGGACCTCCCAGTACCAGCCCAGGGGCACACCGATATCATAGGAAAGCGCGGCCTCGATTCCGCTGATGCTGGCATTACCCAGATTGGTGAAGCTGGTGATATTATCCGGCAGGTTTTTATTGACGATCTTGTCGTCAAAATCTGTGCTGAACCAGGTCAAGGCCCCGGAGAGCCCTGACTTGGTGTAGTCAACTCCGCCTTCCCAGGTCAGACTTGTTTCCGGGTTAAGATTGGGATTGCCCACAGTGCGGCCATAAGCGTTCTGGATATCATAGGTAAGCTGTTCGGCAGAGGGCATGACAAAGCCCTCTGCCACCTGAGCCCGCAGCTTGAGGGCATCGGTGAGGAGATAGGCCAGGCCCACTTGCGGTGTAAAATGGGAGGTATCCTCGTCGCCTCCAGACGGTTGTTCAACCTCCACGCTGTACCAGTCCTGACGGATACCGCCGGAGAGGGTCAAACGCTCATCGAGAAAGCCTAACCTCGCCAGCAGAAAAAAGGCGGGGTTTTCATAGGTGGTGAGCTCCGGGCTGTAGGTGTTTTTCACCTCATACCGGAGCCAGTCCAGGCCGGTGGTCAGATGCAGGGCCCCGAATGCCCCGCTTATCTGGGCCTGGGCTCCCTGCTGGTCGGTTTTATTGCTTGTCGCTAAACCGTCATCAAAGCCCGAGGGATTGGAAAACAGAGGAGCGGTCCAGATATTCTCATCCTTGCCGAAGAAATAGCGCCCCATCCAGCGATAGAGTCCAGAGCTGCTTTGGCCGTTGTACGAACTGTCCACGGAGTAGTTGCTCTTGTCATTGAAGTTATCGGTATCGTTGGCACTGAGGTAGTAGGGGTCGCCGGCATGATCCACATCAAAATCGGTGACGATCACCCCGAAACGGTTCTTGGGGGAAAACTCGTACCCGCCATTGAGGCTGGCGCCGGTCTGGGCATCGACTCCGGTATTGGCAAAGGTGACGCCGCTGCCCGTTTTATAGTCCCCCTGGGTGGAACGGCTGAGGGCTCCGGCGAAATCAAAGCCCTTCTCCCTGGCCGTGCCGCCCATAGTCCCTTCCAACTCGCCAAAACTGCCGCCGCCGCCCTCAACAAAGGCGGAATTCCCCTTGCCCTGGCGGGTGATGATGTTCACCACCCCGCCCATACCGCCGGAACCGTACTGCACCGCCCCGGGGCCACGGATAATCTCGATGCGCTCGACGTTCTTGGTCATAATCTTGGCCAGATTACCGGTTCCCGCCCGGCGACCATCGAGCAAGACCAAAACATGGCCCTGGAGATCATTGCCATGGGTATCGGTGCGAAAGCCGCGAATCCCGATGGACGTGGCAACACCCGGATACTTCTGGACATGGCCAATGCCCTGTTCGGCAATGAGATCCCCCACCGAATCGGCAGCACTGCGTTCAATCTCGTCGCGATCAATGACGGTGAGATTGGAACTCACCCCGCTTTGTTTCTGCAGCACCCGGCTGGCGGTGATGGTCAGATAGGTCTTGCCGTTGATGGTCTCAACC